>CAMYKF010000433.1 GCA_947258905.1 uncultured Pirellulaceae bacterium
GGCGCAGCTGCGCTGGTGTGGTATTTGTATCCGGAGGCTACCCCGGATCAGATACGCAGCAACTTGCTGGAAAGCGTTGATGACCTGGGTCTGGACGTGGAAACGGGAGGGCGACTCAACCTGTTGAAAGCCGTCCAACAGGTGAAGATGGAAGTCGTCAGCAGCACACCGGCTGTGGGTGAAGTGATCGGGAATACGACGACGCAAATCCAAATTGATTTCTCGCATGCGGTTGATCCGGGTACGCTTCATCACGACGATCTGACGGTTAACGGTTTCGAGTTCACCAATGAAACGCTGCCTGAACCGGTATTAAGCAATGAAAACCGGACCGCGACGTTTACGATTCCAGCTACGGTTGATGGAATCCCGGTCATAACCGAGGGCCCCAACACGATGAGTCTGGCAGCAGGAATCCTGTCCACGAATGCCACCATGTACGATCAAGCCTTGCAGCCCTGGTTTGAAACTTTCTACCTTGATAATTCGCCGATTCAAATCCAGTCGACCAGTCCGGACGATGGTGGCACGGCCATCCTCAATGCTTTTGACACGCTCGTCGTGAACTTTGATCAAACAATTCAGGTTGATCCAGCCGATCTGGATGTGCTCACCCTGAACAGGGGAACCTTGACCGAGGTCCAACAGCTGGACACCACCAGCGTGCAGTACACCATCGAGGGCGTCACGAAAGAAGGGACGTTGAGTTACCAGTTGGCCAAGGGTGCCGTGAGCGATCTCGACGGGAATCCTTCGCCGCAGTATTCCAGTACGGTCGAAATCGACGTGAGTTCCATAGCCTTCCCGTTTGATTTCGTCGGTCAGGCACCCGGCGGATTGATTCAGCGCAGCGTGGCGACGGGAGTCATCAACAGCGAAAGCGACACCGACGAATTCACGATTTATGTCGACGGCAATCAGACCTTCAGTATCGCCCTCCGTCCGGAGGACACGCTGACGGGCCATATCGAGCTGCGCGAGGGCACCACTGTCATAGCCCAGGCAAGCGGTAATGTCGGCGGCGCGGCCGCGATCATACAAATGGTTGCCGTGCCGGCAGGTGGCGCGTCGTACACCATCGCGGTATCCAGTGCCTCCGGGTCTGGTGGAACTGGCAACTACTCACTCGACCTGGCACTCGATGCAGCAATCGATGGAGAATCGAATGAAGTTTTGGCGTGGTCCAGCGTCGATGCAGTGGGTGAACGATCCGGGGTGAGCGGTTCGCTGAACTCGGGGATTCCGGTCATCACTACCGAGAATGAATCGGGAGACGATTTTCTTTCCAAACAAAACGACTTGCGGGGAAGCTGGGTGGAAGACACGCAGACAGGTCTTTGGCGAATCAACGACGGTAATGGTGTGACTGGCCGGATCGGGGACCGCACCGGCAGCGGGCCATTGGCCAGCAAGGACAATCAGGACACATGGTACTTTGAGGCGTTTGCCGGGGACCAAATTACCGTTACTTCGACTGACTTCTCCGTTGATCTTCACGACGCGACGGAGGAACAACTTGTCGAGGCGACGGCCCAGCAAGGCAGCACGTATACCTACACGATTGAAGCGGATGGAGAATATTGGATACACGTATGGAACGGGTCGGGCGACTATACGCTGACCATTGACATACAAACCGCAAACGATCTGTCCGGCGGTGGCGATCCGCAGGATCACTTCACGATTGACGTTGCCCCGGGTGACATCATCCGCGTGGCTGCAGATACCCAGGCCAGCCGCTCAAATGTGGCACTTGCCCTGTTCAATGAAAATGATGTCGAAGTCGCCACGTCGACGACGGCGCCGCTGGTTGATGCCTTCATCGAATACACGGTGCCCGGTGCCGGCAGCGATCCGCTTGCTTACACAGTGCAGATTGCCGTCGGCGAGGGCAGCCCTGCACAATTTGAAATCGACTATGGCGTTGTCCTTGCCAGGAACGCGTTGCTGGATCTGGAACATAACAACGATACTGTCGATGCACAGTCGCTGGACAGCGGTTCCGCAGTGATCGGCGGGATCACCGGCACCGATATTGACGTTTTGTGGGTAGGCAGCACGACGCCGGAAGAATGGAATAACGGGACGTTCAATGTTACGCAGGTCGCACTGGAAGACTTTGCTGCACAAACTCTGTCGAATTTCGACGTCATTTACGTTGATTCCAATGCCGGTGCGCTCACGGATTATGCCACGGACATTCATGATTTCGTTATGGCTGGTGGTGGACTGGTGACTGAAAACGGCGGTGTTGAAAGTGAAGCCGACTTCTCGTGGGCCCCCAACGGACAAGACATTGTCGCCCTCTCGGAAAACTCGGATGAAAACCGACTGACCGATCCGGGACGTGTGCATCCAGTAACTGCTGGCATGATCGACGCCCAGATCTCCAATTGGTCGATTGCCCAGCACAACGCGTTTACTGTAACGGCCGGCATGGACGTGCTGGGCACCGATGCCGCGGGTGTGGCGAATATCCTCGCCGATGACTTCGGTGATGGCCGGCTGGTTTATCTTGGATATGACGCCGATGGTCACCGAACCAAAGGTGAGGCGCATCGTATGATTCGCCAGTCATTGACCTGGGCCGCCAATACTTCACCCGAAACCGATTTCTATTCCATCCAGCTGGTCGCGGGGGACGTGCTTGACCTCACCGCAACCGCGGTGGCATCGGGGGGCGGTGCCTGGGCCAACAACCTGCAGCCTGGGATCCGGGTTTACACACCGGGCGGAACGATCGATGCCATGGCAGGATCATACACTTACATTGCCGCAGCAGACGGCACGTATTTTGTTGAGGTTTATGCGAGGGATGCAGCCAAAGGCAACTACGTGATGACGTATGACGTCACACCCGGTCCGTCGCCACCGGCCATTTCAGTTGCCGATGTTGCGCTGGATGAGGGCAATCAGGGCGACATGACGCCCGGACAATTCGAGGTGTCGCTTTCCTTCGCTGCAGGCGGCGTCGTGACGGTGGAATATGTTATTCAGAATGGCAGCGCGACGTTGAACGAAGA
>CAMYKF010000434.1 GCA_947258905.1 uncultured Pirellulaceae bacterium
CCAGGCGGTGGCCAAATGGCTGGAGGCGCACCCGCGGGTAACACAGGTGATCTATCCGGGCCTGCCCTCGCATCCCCAGCATGATCTGGCAAAGCAGCAAATGACCAACTTTTCCGGCATGCTCAGCTTTCAGGTCGGCGATGCTGCAACGGGCCAGCGCATTGCGCAACGCATGATCGACAAGCTTGAAATTATCCACTACGCGGTCTCGTTGGGCCACCACCGCAGCCTGATCTTCTGGATGGAAACCGAAGGTTTGATGCAAACCTCCTTCCGGCTAAAAGGAGCCGCGGCCGAGAGCTACCGCACCTATGCGGGCGACGGAATTTTCCGTCTGTCAGTCGGACTGGAAGATGCCGAGGATCTGATCGCCGACCTCGACCGCGTTCTCTGAGGCCAACCTCAACACCATCGAATTCCCGGAAGTCTTGGTGCCTTGGCACCTACCCGCCGTGAGCTTTGGCGTGTCCATTTCCGCAGATCGGACAGTCAGACCGCCGTTTCAGCGTGATTGTCCGGGTTTCACCATAGAGCGCGTCATAGATCAGCATCTGCCCGCGCATGGGCGTTCCGGCATCGGCAACCACCTTTATCGCTTCCACCGCCATCATCGACCCGATGACGCCAGGCAGAGGACCAACTACCCCGGCCTCGGCGCAGGATGGCGCCAACCCGGCCGAAGGGGCTTCCGGAAAGACGCACTGATAGCAAGGACCAGAATGCGCCGGATCGAACACGCTCAGTTGACCCTCCCATTGCGACAGCGCGCCGGAAATCAGCGGTTTACCCTGCTCTACCGCCACCCGGTTTGACAGGTAACGCGTGGTGAAATTGTCGGTCCCATCAAGGATCAAGTCATAGTCCGCGAACAGTTCCGCCGCGATCTCGTCGGCCAGGCGACGGTGATAGGGACGGACGACGACAAACGGGTTCTGGGCCAGCATCGCGGCCTGTGCCGAGAACACCTTGGGCATGCCTATGTCGGCGTCACGGTGGATCACCTGCCGCTGCAGGTTGGCGTTCTCGACGACATCGTTGTCAATGATCCCAATGGATCCGATGCCAGCGGCAGCCAGATACTGCAGCGCTGGCGCACCCAACCCTCCGGCCCCGATCACCAGAACCCGCGCGCCCTTGAGGCGTTTTTGCCCCGGGCCGCCCAACTCGTGCAAAACGATATGTCGCGCGTAACGGTTGAGCTCAGTCTCAGAAAACTGCCCCTTCTGAGCAGGTTCGCCCTGTATCGCCTGAGGTTGCCGGACCTCAGCCCGCCGGCGCAGGATCTGCAATCCGCGCCGGTAGATAAGCACGACCACCACGAAACCCGCGATCAGGAGCCACAACGCCGGCGAACCACCTGTCGCTTCGCGCAGCGGGTGTCCGGCGGGCAGGACCATTTGCAATGCCAGGACCCCAAGAAACAGCACCACGACCATTGCCAACCGGGACCTGTACGGCGCGCCCATCAGCGCACCGATCCCCCAAAGAATCGCCGCCAGGAAGAGGACGAGGATCACTATTGCCTCCCGGTCGAGCCAAAGCCGCCGGACCCGCGCCCGGTCTCGCTGAGCTGCTCGTGCACATCGAACTGCGCCTGCACGACTGGCGCCACGACCATCTGGGCGATTCGGTCACCATGGGCGATGGTAAAGAGTGCCTCTCCGGTATTCATCACGATCACGCCCAATGGGCCACGATAATCGCTGTCAATCGTGCCGGGTGCGTTGGGCAGGGTGATCCCATGCTTCAACGCCAACCCGGACCGTGGGCGTATCTGGACTTCGTATCCAGGCGGAATTTCGACCCGTAACCCGGTGGGAACTAGCGCCCGCGCTCCGGGGGCCAGCGACACTGTGCCCTTGTCGGGAAAGTTCGCGCGCAGGTCCGCCCCGGCTGCCCCTTCGGTTTCGTACGCCGGTAATGGAACCGCCCGGTCGGCACCAGTTTCGTAGAGAATGCGGATCACGACGGGGGTCATGTATTCAGAGCTTCTGCCATCCGCGCCGCCAGACGCTGCGCGACCTGGTCCTTGCCCATCCGTTCCCAGGTTTCGGCCCCGTCGTCAGTGATCAGAACCACCGCGTTTTCGCTGCCGCCCATGATCCCGGTTTCCGGGCTGACATCGTTGGCCACGATCCAGTCGCATCCCTTGCGGGCCCGCTTTGCGGTGGCATGGGAAACCACGTCGTTGGTCTCCGCTGCGAACCCCACGACAAGACCGGGGCGCCCGGTCTTCATCTTAGAAACACGGGCGAGGATGTCAGTGTTTTCGGCAAGGCTCAGCGACGGCAGTCCGTCTGCACTTTTCTTCAACTTGCGGTTCGATGCGCTGGTCACCCGCCAGTCCGCCACAGCCGCCGCGAATACGCCGGCATCCACCGGCAACGCGGCATCCACAGCCTCCGACATTTGCTGCGCGGTCTCGACCCGAACAACATGCACGCCAACCGGGGGCGCGACCGCCGCCGGACCGGTCACAAACACCACCTCGGCGCCGAGAGCCGCCAACGCGCGCGCCACAGCTGCGCCCTGTGCGCCGGACGACCGGTTCGCGATGTAGCGCACAGGATCGATCGGCTCGTGCGTGGGGCCGGATGTGACTAGGATCCGCCTCCCCGTCAATGGACCACCGGCCAAAGCGGATTCGACCGCGGCCACAATTTCCAGCGGTTCCGCCATTCTTCCCGGACCGAACTCACCGCAGGCCATGTCGCCTTCATTGGGTCCGACGAGCGCGATCCCGTCACGGCTCAGAGTTGCCAGATTGCGCTGCGTTGCCGGGTGGTTCCACATTCGGACGTTCATTGCCGGAGCGATCAGCACCGCCGTGTCGGTCGCCATCAGCACTGTCGAGGCCAGATCATTGGCAAGACCTGCAGCCATTTTCGCCATCAGATCTGCCGTCGCCGGGGCGACGACGATCAAATCGGCACTGCGCGACAACTGGATATGTCCCATCTCGGCTTCGTCGGTGAGATCGAACAGATCGGTATATACCTTTTCTCCGGCCAGCGC
>CAMYKF010000435.1 GCA_947258905.1 uncultured Pirellulaceae bacterium
GGTCACGGGCGAGCAGCTGGGCGAAGATGTGCAGGCGTGGCAAGCGTACATGGCCACAGCCGGTCAACAGCCCGATGACGATTAACGAGTTGTTTCAGGATTCGGCCGGATCACCCGCCGATGCCGTGCTGAACAGCGACGTGCAACAATCGCACTTTGTGCTGATGTTTTTCTCAAATTTCATTCCGAGTTTTTGCAAAATGGCGATTGATCTCTCATTGTCGGCTGATGCCATGGCGTAGACCGGATCAATGCCCAGTTCGGATTGCAAAGGGCGGATCGTTAATCGATCGGAATTGAGCGTGAGGGCCGTCATGCCGCGTTAAGAGATTTCTGGGCGGATTTCAGCATGGCCAGGCCGCGGTCGACGCAATTGGCGGCCTCATCCACGTAGCCATCGGCGGCCGCTGACCATGCGCGGTTGAGGGCCCGTTCGCCCGCAGCGAAATTCGTCATCACTTCGGCGAATACTTCCAGGCCATGTTCGGCGGTGATACTGTCGCGACCATCCGCAAAACCGCGGAAGTCCTCGTGCAAGGTGTCGTCGATGTAGTCGAGGATTTCCCGGGGAGACAGGTCTTTCAGGTTGTGCTGCAGGGTTTCAGTGTGGTTCACCAAATCGCCCAGATGGGCCTTGATCTGCTTGAGGCTGGCTTCCGTCTTTTCGCTTTGCCCGGCCAATGCCTTTTTGCCCGAGCGGATCAGCACAATGCCCCCAATGCATACGGCCGCAGACAAGCCGTACCAAAACCAGTTGATGGTTCGCCACGGGTTGCCTGTGGAAATCTGAATCGAGTTTTCCTTGCCGTCGCGGGAATAGACGAGCGTCGTTGACTCGTCGCCCAGCGCCCCCAGGGCCTTGGCAAAGGCATCGGCAACAGGCGTCGGACGATCGCCAACCGATACAACGACATCACCCGTGCGCAATCCGCTTTCCCATGCCTCGGATGCCTGCTCGTTGATACCGACCACCTGCGGCTCGCTTTTATTCGCAAACGCAATTCCGGTCGCTCCAAGGGTCGCGGCGTCCGCACTGGCCGGGACCTCAATCTCAATATTGCCGGAATCGCGACGCACCGTAAGGGTGGCCGGCAAGCTGGTGTCCAGGTTGATCTCGCCGATATCGGCAATCGGTACACCGTCAATCATCAGAATGCGGTCATCGACCTGCAGCTGGTCGCTGTCGGCTTCGGATTGCACAATCGCATAATTGCGATTTTCAAGGTGGATACCCAACCGTGACCAGACTGCCGTACTGAACACAGTGGCCAGCGAACCGGACAGGAATCCGGCCCATAACAGTATTTGCCCAATGGTCGATTTCATGTGTGCTCGTTCGTGATCAATGGGTTAACAGAACCATGTGATGGCGAGTTGTCCCTGTTCCATCAAAAACGCCGTGGACTCTTCCGCCGAACTGGTGAAAAAGACTTTCTTAAGCGCAATGCCAACGCCCATTAGCGCTTCGCCGACAATCAGTCCGGCGGCAATTGGAATTCCCACTTCCTCCGCAAAACGATGTCCTGCGTAACGATTTGCGATGATGCGCAACAAACACCCGATGGTGTAAGTCAACACAATGTCAAAAGGCATATAGAATCCCAGCGCCACCATGACGCCGATGCCGCCCAGGCCACTGACGGCCAGCAACAGGCCAAGGCCGGCAGCAGCGACGTAGCGATAAGTCGGTACGTTGCCGTCGACAATGGCCTCAATCACGCTGGCCAGCGCGGCAGCCTGCGGGGCCGGCATGTCTTCGCTGCCGATACCGTACTGGATTTGCCCGCCGACGACCGCGGTTTCGACTTCGGCTGGCTTGTCCTTGTATTCCAGCAAAAACATCAGCGAGATCACAATAATCGGACCCAGCCAGGCGCCGACAAACTGGGCCATTTGCTGCCGCTTGGGAACGCTACCCACCAGATAACCGGACTTCAGGTCCAGCATCATGTCACTGGCTTGCGAAATCGCCAGACAAATGGCGGCTCCCACGATCATGGAGCTGACAATGGTTTGTGACTTGTCCATCCCCGACGCATTGGCGATCACAATCAGGATGGTCACGGCAATCAGTGTCATGCCTGACAGCGGCGACCAGTTCGTGCGGCCAATGCATTCGGCCACGATGACGCCGGCAATCCAGATCCACAACGTGCCCAGCAGCGCCATACCGAGCGCCGTTACGATGTTCATGTCGTCAGCTGAACGCCATGCCAGAAAGATCAACAGGGCTGCGCCCAGCACGACGGCCGAGGCCAGCATCTTGATCGACATCTCATCATCCTGGGCCACGGCCTTGTCCGTTTCGCCGCCGCGACGCTGCATGGCCTTGATGGCGCTGCGAATCAGGGGGAACGCCATGACGATCCCGCCAATGGCGGCGCCAATCAACATGCCAATACCGGTCGGTTTGTAAATCGCGCCACGCATGGCACTCGGCGACTCGACCAGACTCTGCACATCGGCTCCGCCATACATGGAAAGCAGTGGCGACAGGAACCAGTAGCAAATGAATCCGCCTGCCCCGAACCAGAATCCTCCCTTGCCGGACAAAAAGCCCACACCGATTGTCATCAGCGAAACGAAAAACACCAGGTTGTATCGCGGCGGAAAACCCATCCAGTCGCCGACATGCCACGCTACATGCTCCTGCGCTCCAAAATCGGAAACGATCAAGTAGACGATTGCGGAAACGGCAGCCGCACCAAACAAGTACACCGACTTGCGGATGCCGGCACCCGGCGATTTCAGAATGGTGGCAACCGCAATCCCGCCGGGATAAGGCAAGCGCTGAAAGTCGATCATCTGCTTGCGCAACGGAATCACAAAGGCCAGGCCAATGAAGGCCCCTGCGATACAGGCAAACACCATCAATGGAATGTCAAAATCGGCAACGCCTTCCTGGCCCTGTTTGCCCAGAATGAACAACGCCGGAACCGAGAACATGATTCCAGACGAAGCACCGTTGACGGCCGAGGCAATCGTCTGGTTGATGTTGTTTTC
>CAMYKF010000436.1 GCA_947258905.1 uncultured Pirellulaceae bacterium
GACAGGGCAAGGAAGCGGGCTTCGCAGCGCAAGGTAGCCGGATTCGCAAGAATCCGGTCCGGTCGTCCACCGGCAAGAACCGAAGTTTTGCAATTTCGGCTACAGGGTCAATTGAACTTCGCGCGGTGCAACACTAAGCCGAGGCCACGGTGCCGACGTGATCAGCGAGTTTCTTGCTGGCGGTTTCGGTGTTTTCCCAAGTGAAATCGGGATCGTTACGTCCAAAGTGGCCACCGGCTGCCGTCTTGCGGAAGATCGGCCGGCGTAGTTTGAGGTAATCGATGATGCCGGCAGGATCCAGCGGGAAGACTTCGCGAATCGCTTCGCAAATCCGCGCGTCATCGACGGTGCCGGTACCCTGCGTATCGACGTGCACGCTGACCGGGTCGCTGACGCCGATGGCATAGGCCAGCTGGACTTCGCAGCGTTTGGCCAGACCGGCGGCCACAATGCTTTTGGCGATATGTCGCGACATGTAGGCAGCGCTGCGGTCAACCTTGGTCGCGTCCTTGCCGCTGAAAGCGCCACCGCCGTGGCGGCCCCATCCGCCGTAGGTGTCGACGATAATCTTGCGGCCGGTCAGGCCACAGTCGCCATGCGGTCCGCCCACCACGAACTTGCCCGTGGGGTTGATGTGATACGTGACGTCACCGGTGACGAGTTCCGGGGGAAGACAGGGCTTAACGACTTTCTCGATCACGAAATTCTTCAATGTTTCATGGTCCACACCTGCATCGTGCTGGGTGGAAACCACGACTGTATCGATACGCACCGGTTTGAAGCCGTCGTATTCGACGGTTACCTGGCTCTTGCTATCGGGCCGCAACCAGTCGACGTCCTTGTTGAAACGGGCTTCGGTCAGCCGGTTGAGAATGCGATTGGACAGGGCGATGGGCAACGGCATCAATTCCTCGGTGTCGTCGCAGGCGAATCCGAACATTAGTCCCTGATCGCCCGCGCCGATCGATTTGCCTGAGGCCGCATCGGCATCGACGCCCTGGGCAATGTCGGGACTTTGCTTGTCCAGTGAAACCAGCACAGCGCAGGTATCGGCGCAAATGCCCATCTCGTCATCGGTGTAGCCAACTTCGCGGATCACGTTTCGCACCACGTCCTGATAATCCACATTGGCCGCGGACGTGATTTCACCGGCAATCAGGGCCAGTCCCGTTGTCACCATCGTTTCGCAAGCGACGCGGCTGTTGGGGTCGCTGCCAATCAGGGCATCCAGCACTCCATCAGAGATCTGGTCGGCCAATTTGTCGGGGTGACCCATGCTGACCGATTCGCTGGTAAACAGATATTTGCCTGAACTCACAGATACGCTCCTGATATATGGACAAGCTTGTCATTTTCCGGTTTGAGGTAACCCGCCATTGTAGCTTGCCTAACCCGATTTACTCAACGGGCGATTATCGGAGTCGCTGAATGCTAATGGCGGTTTCGCAAACGGCAATGGGGTCTTCAGGGGTCAGGGGATCAGGCTGCCTTGTCGACAAGCGACCCAGGCGTTGGGCTAAACAGCGGGGCCAGCCAAAGCAGCGTCCGCTGGACGGCACCGCGCTGGGCCAACACAAATTGCCGGGCTGTCTGGCCGCGATCCCTGGCCCACCGGGGATCAGTCAGGCAACGCTCGACGAACTGCCGCAGTTGTTGCTCCGACTCAACGACCTCGGCCACCTGGGCGCCCAGCATCATGTCGACTGTTTTCGTAAAGTTCCACGTGTTGGGGCCAAAGCAAACTGCCGCGCCGGCCGCTGCCGGCTCAATCATGTTCTGGCCGCCCCTTGACCCAAAACTGCCACCGACAAAGGCCGCTTGAGCCAGCGACCACCAAGCCGCCAGTTCCCCGATCGTGTCGGAAATCAACACAGTGTCGGGCGGAACGGCCAGTTGTGGATCGGCCGATCGCAATTGGGATTCGATTCCGGCGGCTGCCAGACGGGATTGAATGGATTTGCCCCGATGCGGATGCCGCGGCACGATCACCAGTCGCAGGCCGGCATGATCGGGCAACAACGATTGCCAGATGCGGGCGGCCATGATCTCCTCGGGTTCCTGCGTGCTGCCGGCAACCCACAGCAACTGGCCGTCGTCTAACTGAATCGATTTTTGCAATGCTGCGAGCAAGCCGGAATCCGGGTCGGCCGCGGCGCCGTCAAACTTGATCGAACCGGCGACCTTGACGTTTCGGCAACCCAGTTCGCGAAATCGTGTGGCGTAAGCTTCGTTTTGGGCAATGACCAGATGCAGACGGGCAAAGCAGGGCGCGACAAGACGATGCAAGCGGCAGTAACCACGAAAGCTTTTTTCACTTAGCCGACCATTGATCACCACGACGGGAATGTTCCTGCACGCCGCCATGACGGTCAGGTTGGGCCAGATTTCCAGCTCGGTCAAAATCAGCAAGTCGGGTTTGATGCGTTGCAGCACATTGCGGACGGCCCAGGAAAAATCGACGGGGAAATAGAATCGCTGAACGTCGGGGAATTTTGAAGCAGCCAGTTGCATGCCCGTCGCGGTGGTTACGGACAGAACGAACCGGGATGCGGGGTATTGCAGTTGCAGACGCGGCAGAAGACAGCCCAACTGGTTGACTTCGCCCACGCTGACCGCATGCAACCAGACGGTGTGTTGCGCCGGATCCAGTTGGGGTGCCAGGCCCAGCACGCGCTCACGCCAGTTACCCAGTGGCCGACCGTGGACCACGCGGCGATACACCGATACCGGAAGAACGACCAGATAGATGGTCAGCCAGAGAGTATCGAGCGCCAGTGTTTTGAACCAGGACAAACGAGCGAATCCTTTCGCCAGGGGGTTGTCGTATGGTAGCGGAATTCACCCGACTTCCGAAGCCAGAAAGTGAGGGCATGCATCTCTGGGAGTTCACCCTCCCTGGGTTCTTCGGGATATTTAGTGGCAAATTCTCGTGACCCTCCCGCCGGGAGGGTCGCCAATCCCGACCTGACGGGATGGCGGGGAGGGCCACTCTCATA
>CAMYKF010000437.1 GCA_947258905.1 uncultured Pirellulaceae bacterium
AGAGCGACATTCACCAGACGTTTGAACAAACGCCCCACACGGGGCAAGTCACCGAGGCGTTTGTAGATGGCCGACTCGTGAAAACGCGGTATCAGAAACAGCACGCCAAGGCCGAGGAATCCGATGATCGTAAACAAGATGGTAAACCGGCAAACCCAGTGCAATGCCGTGTTCTCGGCTTCGTGCAGCAACTCGCTGCCTGAAAAATCGGTAGTCAGATAGGCCACGCTGGCGAATGAGAACATGGCCAGCAGGCCAATCGCGCGGTCAAAAATGACCGAAGCCACGGCCTCCGGCGCGCGACCCGGCATCTGCCTGGCCAGAAACACGGCCTTGATCGCGTCACCACCCAGCACGCCGATCGACATCAGGTTCAGCAGGTTGCCCAGAAAACCCAGTCGCACCGCATCGTAATAACTGAACTCCAGACCCAGCGCCCGCACCAGAATGTACCAGCGATAGAACGAGACCAGTGCCGTGCCCACGCCACTGAACACGGCAAAGATTAACCAGCCGTAACGTTTTTCGCTGGACCACAGCACATCGAACTGATCCGCCTGTTTGGCTTGTTGAAACAGCCAGTACAGGATCAGGAACGAGATGCCATATTTGGCAAGCGTGATCAGGGCTTTTTTCACGGCGCAAGGGTCGGCTGGTCGATCGGATCATGAGAAAGGGGAGGGCGTGGCCCTGTCCGAGCCGCACTCCCTTGTTCCGGCTCGGGCGGAGCCTCGCCCTCCCGTCAGCTCTGCAGCATTCTGGACGAAACGGGCATGCGGTGACAGTGCAAATCTAGCTGACCAATTCAGCCATCACGGCATTTTTGCGCCAATCGACGATCTGCAATTCGACATTGCGCCGCCCGCGGAATTCGTTGATGACCGGCCGGAAGGCAAAATCATAGACGCCCTGCTCAGGATCCAGCTGGTCAGCCCATTCGCCGCCGCCAAAGGCGACAGCACGCATACGTACATCGTGCTGCACCACACGTAACGCCAGATGACGCTCGCCCGAGCCCATGCGTCGGGGCGGTTCCTGCAAACGCACCCCACACGCACAAAATACGGGACGGCGATTCTGCATGCCAAAGGGAGCCAGCTGGTCCAGCTCGCGCAAGGTCCGCAGGGTCAGGTGGCTGAGCGGAACTTCCAGGTCAATCAGCAAATTTGCCTCAAAGTCCGACGGATCAGTGTGCTCCATCACGTACTGGCAAAAGGCCTCGCGGAACAAATCGATCTGCTCGTCCTCGATCCGCAAACCGGCGGCCGCCCGGTGCCCGCCACAACTGATCAAATGATCGCGACAGTGATTCAGGGCCTGGTACAGGTTCACGCCGCAAGCACTGCGTCCGGAACCCGCCCCACTCGCCGCCCCCATTGCGTCCTGGGAAATCAGGATGGTCGGCCGGTTAAACTTTTCAGCGATGCGACCGGCCACAATTCCGATTACTCCGACGTGCCAATTGCGATCCGCCAGCACGATGGCCGGCTCGGATTCCAGATGTTGAGCTTCAATGGCTTTGTTGGCATCCTTGAGAATCTTGCGTTCGAGGCTGTCCCGGCTACTGTTCAGTTCGTGAATGTATTCGGCCAGTGCGAGGGCGCGCGACTCCGAGTCAGTGGTGAGCAGTTCTACTCCCAGCTGGGCCTGGCCCAGTCGACCGGCGGCATTCAATCGCGGTGCCAGACAAAAGCCGATGTCTTCGGCGGTCAGCGACGGTTTGTCTTCAAGCTTGTTTAGCTTGATCAATTGCTGGAGACCGGTCACCGTTTCATGTTTCATGAACGCCAGACCATGCCGCACGATGAGTCGATTCTCATCAACCAGTGGCACCACGTCAGCAACGGTGCCGATGGCGGCCAGCCCCAGGGCCAGTAACAAAAACGAACGATAAGCGGGAGCCACGCGGTCTCCATCGGAAAACTGTTGACACAGGGCCCAGGCAAGTTTCAGAGCGACGCCGGCACCGCACAGGCCAGCGAACGGATAATCCTGGCCGGGCAGGGCAGGGTGCACAATCGCAGCCGCGTCGGGCAATTCCTCACCGTACTGATGATGGTCAGTAATGATCAGGTCCATGCCCAGCCGCTGCGCCGTCTTCGCTTCGTGCAAACTGGCGATGCCGCAATCGACGGTGACGACCAGTTGCGTGCCCTCCCTCTGGATTCGCTGCAGCGAGTCGTCATTCAGGCCATAACCGTCATCCAGCCGGCTGGGCACAAACGAAGTCACCTGGCCACCGAGCATGCCAATGCAACGCACGAGGATGGCGGTGGCGGTCATGCCATCGGCATCGTAGTCGCCGTAGATGCAGATCTTTTCGCCTTCACGAATCGCCTTGCCAATCCGCTCGGCCGCCCCGGTGACGCCAGGCAACAAGTCGGGGGCCCGCAAGTTCTGAAACGGTGCTTCAATGAATTCGCGGATGGCGACCGGATCGGTCATACCGCGAACGGCCAGCAGATGAGCAACCACCGGAGAGACTCCAGCCGCCCGTTCGATCGACGAGGTCAGCGCCGCGTCATGCGGGCGTATTTTCCAATTGCGTTTCACGACAGACTCCGTTTTTTGCCGAACCGACGCTGTCAACAAAAACTGGTTTGCCAGCGCGGCGCTGACAAACCAGTGTAACACGTCAAGTTGAAGCGGGGTTGGGGACCCGGGCGACTTGCCTCAAGCACCCTATTTTTTCTTTTCGTTATGAATCGTGTGTTTACGCAGCCGCGGGCTGTATTTTTTCACCTTCAGCTTCTCACCGCCTGCCTTGCGGCGGATCGTGTAGTTGTAATCGCCGGTCTCCTCGCAGACGAGGTACATGACTTCCAGCTTTCTTTTGCTTTTGCCCTTCTTCTTGGCCATGGCCAGCATCTCCGGATCGGGGTTATTCTGAGCGAAGAATTGTAGCTAATTGGGCCACCGGACGTAATGGGTAATTTGCCCTTCCCTGGCCGTGCCGGTGTCGAGCAGGCGCGAGGGTCGAGGTGCGAGGA
>CAMYKF010000438.1 GCA_947258905.1 uncultured Pirellulaceae bacterium
ATCAGACCATCGATCATTTGCACATCGCTGAATCCCACGACATGCTTTTGCCTCATGGCCGGGGCAATTTCGGCCAGCGCCTCAAGCCCAACCACTACCGGCAGAAGCGGTTTCTCACGCAGCCGATGTTGAATCAAGAACGGGTCATGGACTGGGTCCAAGGGCAGCTCGCCAAGGCAACCGTCGTCCGTCTTGCGGATCGCTCGCCACGATGACCCAGTCCTTCTCTTCGAAATCACGGTTGAACGCGTCACGGGAGAGGTTGTCATAATACTGGCACATCAACCGGTACATTTCGTCGCGGTGCGACGCGGTGACGTCCGCCACGCGAACGACCTGGCCAGCAAGCGGTGTTGTCGTTTTTTGCTGGTTCACAGGCACCCCAGTTCCAGATACGGATTTTGAATCGCACAAAGATCGGCTGGTTCGTTCTCCGGCCGTTCCCCGTTCCAGCTGACCCGGTACAGGCGGGTGTCATAGTGGCGAGCCGAGACCTTGTGGGCTGTCGACCACAGCGGATCCGATTCGTGATAGCCGAGCAGTACATAGTCGAGCCCGACCCACGACGCTTGCTCCAGCACTTCCGCCAGCAACAACTCAAACACGCCTGGCCGATCGTCCACAACCATCGGCAGGGCCACAAAGCCGTAATTCAGTGGTTGCCCCGGCCCCGGCAACTGGATTTGTTTCGTCAGCCGCGCCCAGACATTGTAAACGCCGCGCAGTCGATTCAGCATTCCCTGGTAACTGCTGATCACCGTTTGCCGAAAGCAACGCTGGTCCCACAACGCCATCATTCCGACCAGCGAGTCGTTTTCATTGATCGCCAGGACGATATTATGCGGCGCAATATTCCTGAACGTGCACTGGCCACTCATGAAATCAGATTCGCTGTAGTGAGGAAAGTAACGATGCACAGCGGACTGGCGACCCAGAAATTCCACGATCGCATCCAGATCGGATTCGCTTGCCGAGCGAGTCGTGATCGCACTGCAGGATTTGCTGCCCGGCAGGCGACGTCCGGACGGAATCGCAAATGTTCGATAATTGCCCTGGTAGTCGTATCGCGGCAAACCGGCTCGTCCCGAGGTGAGTAGCCGAATGGCTTGTTCGTTGCCCTCGGCGATCGTCGTCAAATAGAAATTGGCCCGCCCGTCACCATGCAGTTCACGAAAAAACCGATACCCGCGGCTGATCAGTCCCAGCGAACGATAGTCCGGCTTGAGCCGCAACATGCTCAGGTAGCCAACGGGTTGCACCCGGCCGTCCACCTGCACATCGCGCACCGAGCGGCAGCCAAACCCGACAATTTCACCTGACAACCGATCCCGGCACACGATGGTCTGGTGAAACGGACCCAGCACGCAATTGCCGTCGAAGTAACTCGGTTCGCGAAGGAACTGCAAACCGATCCGGCCTGGCATGGTTGTTTCACGCAATACGGTTCGCAAGCCCTCGTCGTCAGCGGGGGTAGCCAGATCAAACTTGAATCGCGCCATTGACTTGCTCTGTTAATCGGCCATTGCCCGGCGTGCTCGATTTCAACAACTCGCCTTGCCAATTCAAATCACCCAGCGGCAGACTATTGCGGCCCTCGATATCCCGTTGGTGCATGGCATTGATGACAACAAAGTTCAGCAACATCCAGGGATCGCGATAGTTGACCCGGTGTCCTGCCCGCCGCCAGATGCTGGGCCATCCATAGAATTCACGCCGGGCCTTGACGCACAGTTCGGCGAGTCGTTCCGGCGACATCGATCCGGGGGTGAACGGAATCATATTGTACCGGTACCGGTCATCCAGCCACCATGGATCGTACAACAGTCGCTGCTCCTGCCGCATCCGCTGATAAAGTGGCGTCCCGGGAAAGGGTGTGATGTGGTTGAAGGCCGCGATGAACAACCCTTCGCGACGGGCGAAATCCAGGGCTCGCCGAAACGTCGCTTCCGTATCGTGATCGTAGCCGAAAATAAATGTGCCATAAATCCGCAAGCCGTGCCGCCGAAAATTGGCCATGGCCCGGGCCGGGCCGCCCTGCATCAAGTTGAATCCCTTGTTCATCTCTTTCAGCCCGGCCGGGTCCAGCGATTCAAACCCGACCAGCACACCCTGGCAGCCACTGCGTTTCATCAACGCCAGCGCCTCTTCGTCGTGGGCCACATTGATGGCCGTCTGCGATACCCAGCGGATCTTCAGCGGAATCAAGGCCCGCATCAACTGTTTGGCTTCCTCCAGATTCGACGTCAGATTGTCGTCGATAAAGAAGAACATCTGGCCACGACGACGCACGTCACTGACTTCGGCCAGCACACGATCGATATCCCGATGGCTGTGCGTCGAATCGAAGAACGACTGGATCGCGCAAAAGTCGCATTTAAAGCGACAGCCGCGCGAAAACTCCACCAGCCGGATCGGCAGATATTTTTTTCCGGCGAAAATGGAGCGATCGGGTGTAGTGGTCAGCGCGGGTCGACGGTCGGACCGGTACACCCGTTGCGGCCGACCATGACGAAAATCGTCGATCAGACGCGGCATCAGCAACTCGGCTTCGCCAATCACAATCGCTTCGCAGTACTCGGCAACTTCGTCCGGACACAGCGTGGCGTGAAACCCGCCCATCACCACCGGCACGCCACGACGCCGGTACTCGCTGGCGATTTGATAGGCTCGTTTGGCGGTATAGGTTTCAACGCTGATGGCAACCAGATCCGTGGGCTCGTCAAAGGGAATCGGTTCCAGGCGATCGTCATGGAAGCGACGCTCAACGTCTGGCGGCAATAACGCCGCAATCATGGCAGCCGGAATCGGTTCCATCTTCCATGTGCGAATGTACCGCTTCATGCCAGCGTGCCGACCCACACAGTGATGCACGATAGTCACCCGAAAAGGTTGGGACTTCACCGTCCGTCGAGATTGCAGTTCATGAATGGGTACGTATCGATTCATTGAGATTGCGTTTTGATTTCCGGCGCAGCAAGTTGTGTCG
>CAMYKF010000439.1 GCA_947258905.1 uncultured Pirellulaceae bacterium
GGTCAAAGGCTGCCGCAACGTCTGGTAATACAGCGCAAGGCAGCCGGATTCGCAAGAGGATCTTGCGCTTTCCGCAGGCCTTCTCCCCTTGGGGGAGAATCCCGGCGCGCCGGGAGCAGACCGGATGAGGGGGAGCGTTGCGTCGTTTTACTTGTATTTGGTCCCATGAATCGTTAGCCAGTTCATAGCCCTCACCCAGGCCCCGCTTAAAGCGGGTCCTGACCTCTCCCAATCATGGGAGAGGTTTAAAAAAGCGCAATAACCTCGCAAGAATTTGGGCCGGGCCTCCACCGGAAAAACCCGAAGTCTTGCAAATTCGGCTACAGGTCAAACAGGACTCCGCACAGTAGTCGCTGTAGTACTAGGCAGTGACTGATTTTTCAGTAGCCTTGGAACCATCGGCGACCAGTCGCCGGCAAATCGCTTGTTGCTCAATGATTACAACCATGCCGGACACTGGCAATCCGCAACCAACACTCGAGTCACCCTCCGCGGGATTGCCCGAGGGGCACAGTCCCCTGCCGGACCATAACGGCGATAGCTGGTGGAATCGGGTTTGCGGCGGTCGCGACGTGATCGCGCTGGCGTTGCCGCTGATGGTGTCCACCTTTTCCTACTCACTGATGCAGTTCTGCGACCGCATCTTCCTGGCCTGGTATTCGCCGACGGCACTGGCCGCTGTGATGCCGGCAGGTGTGATGGTTTGGACGTTGCTCAGTTTCCCGCTGGGGACCGCGATGTACACCAATGTGTTCGTCGCCCAGTATTTCGGAGCGGGCCAGAACCGGCGTATCGGCATGGTGCTGTGGCACGGGATGATTCTGGCCACACTGTTCACACCTGTCTTCCTGTTTTCCATTCTCGCGCCGGCACTGATTTTTGAACTGGCCGGTCACCCGCAATCGCTGGTCGATCAGGAAGCCACGTATTTCGGATACTTATCCGTGGGTTCGATCGGCCACATCTACGGCGCCGTGCTCACAGCATTCTTTATCGGACAGGGACGCACTGTCATCGTTATGGTGGTCGATGTGTCGACGGCGTCGCTGAATGTGCTGCTGGACTGGTTGTTCATATTTGGATTCTCGTTCGGCTCGGTGTTGGCACTGGAGCCGCTGGGGATTCGGGGGGCCGCCCTCGCCACGACCATTGCGCTGTGGGTGAAGACGCTGATGTTCCTGTGGCTGGTTTTGCGCAAACGCAATCGACGTGAATTCGGAATACTTGACCGCTTTCAATTCAGCCGGGATCTGGTCGGCCGCATGTTTCGCTTTGGCTCGTCCAATGGGCTGCAGTTCTTCCTGGAGTGTCTGGGCATTGCGGCCTTTTCCATCATGATCGCCGGTCTGGGCGAGATACCGGCCGCCGCCACCACGGTGGCCATCAGCGTTAACCTGATGGTGTTTGTACCGATCTGGGGTTTGAGTACCGCCGTGTCGACCATGGTCGGTCAACGTATTGGCGATGGCCATCCGGACCTGGCCGCGCGAGCGACCTGGACATCGCTGCATATCGGACTGGTGTACACCGGCGTATTCGGCGTGGCGTACGTTTTGTTCCCTGGCCTGTTCTTGATGGGGCATGATGCGGGGGCCGACGACTTTGGCGAAATTGCCAGACTGACCCGGATTCTGCTGTGGTTCGTTGCCGCCTACTGCATCTTTGATTCGGTGCAAATCATTTTTGTGGGCGCCATCAAGGGAGCCGGCGATACGTTTTTTGTGGTTGTGATCAGCGTGATTTGTTCCACGCTGTTCGTGATCGGCGGTATTGCAGGTCACCATGCCCTGGAATCCGACAACGCGCGTTTGTACTGGTGGTGGAGCATGCTGACCGGCTGGATCGTTTTGCTGTCGATCATCTATGGAACGAGATTCCTGCAAGGCAAGTGGAAGACCATGCAGGTGATCGAGCCCGACCTGATCCACAGCCACGAAGAAGAGAGTCCGTAGCCAATTCGTCCGCTGGCTCTGCAAAGCCATCAAGCGTCGCTGACGGACGTTTGACCGAACACCCTAGTGGCGAAACTCAATGCCCAGGCCGTGAAAGCCCCGCACGTCAAGCGGGACCAGCCGGTACTTGCACGCTTCATTGTCGGTGCGCGTCGCTGCTTCGACCGACAAACAGGCAAGGGCCCAGCCCATGACCACCTGGGACAAATAATGTTTGTCCTTGCACAACCGGCCGTAACCCGCCAGCCCCGAACCGGCCACAAATGCCGCTTTCACCACGGGACGTTTTGACATTTTGGCGGCTACCAAAAACGGCACGGCGCCGACAAAGGCATGTCCGCTAACCCCGTTATTGTCGTCGAAGGGTTTCCAGTCAGAACCGGCTGGGGATTCGCCCGGACGCGATCCGCCGGTCGTCCACCGCAGGACAAGCAAAGGTGTCGTGCCCACCAGAAAGGCGCGGCTGGTTCGGTAACTCCATCGTTCCGCCGTGATGGCCAACGGCGATTCGTAATTGATGTTTTTTCGCCAGGCGAACGATGCGGTCGCCGTCGCCAGCGTCACCAGTACGGTGTACTCACTGCCGAATTCGTCAAACCAGCAGTCGACATTGGGCTCGGTCATTTCCTGGCGGTCCAGCCAGTCGCGAAAATCCTCATCCAGCGAGGTGTTGGCCAGCACCGCGCCCACACCCACCGCACCGCCCAGAGCCGCCATACTGTGCGGCGAATAGAAGTGGGTGCGATCTCGCCAGATATCGCCGGCAATCTCCCACTCGACGTTATAAAAACAATCGTGCAGCAAACGCTCATTGCATTCGCTCAGGTCCCAGCAAACGTCTCCGCTACAGGCATTAATAAAAAACCAGGTACGCGGACCGTCATCGTCCGGCCGCACCTGGCCGAGAAAAGCCTCGGGCGGTGTGCCATTGTGCTGCAGTTGGAATATGGGCTGCTGATTGGCGGAGTAGAACCAGGAAGAAGATGAACAGTTGGTGCACGATCCAAACCCGTATTGCATGCAAGAACCGT
>CAMYKF010000440.1 GCA_947258905.1 uncultured Pirellulaceae bacterium
TAACAAGGATAGCAAACATCACCGGAACTTTTTACTCGCATATGCCGATTTTTGTATTTAATTTCATGGTGTTAGTGTTTATGGACGGACACTAATTAGCAAATATTTCGCTGGGCAGTTGCGAGGCCCTTTTCATTATGATGCTCGCCTTAAGGCTGGTTTTAGTGAAGAAGAGCTAAAAGAGCTTGAGAGGATGGGAGCTGGCGAGCAACCCAGCCATGACGAGCGGTAACAGACCTGAAAATATCCGGCTGATAAGTTCATCTGTAAAACGGGGCGATATTTTCCTAAGATGAGATAAGGGATGTGTTCGGGGTGCCTGGCTATTAAATCTAAAGGGGAGGGGTATGAAAGCTTATAAACATGAAGAGGAAGAAACTTGGAAGATGGCGCGTGAATTGGCATGGGATGTTTACAGCATCACTAACCAGGGTGCGTTTGAAGGCGATCATCGTGTCCGTAATAGCGTACGTCGTGCCAGCTTTGCCGTCATGGCCAATGTTGCTGAAGGCGTGGAGCGGGGTGGTACACAGGAATTTGTCCGTTATCTTTCCAGGGCCAAGGATGAGATAGAGGAATTGAGTCAACAACTGGTCCAGGCACAAGAGAATAGATTCATTAACAGTGCTACCCTCGTACGTTTGGAATCAAGTTTGGAGTCGCTTGGTTGTATGATCAGTGGTTTGATGACATCAATTAATCAGGAATTTATCAATATTGATAGTTTGATAGTTAGTTATAAAAGTATTTAGTAGGTATAAATCGAAAGATTGTCGTTTGTAAGTTTAGTGCTTGGGATGGCAGTAAAGTGGCTTTGCTTTATTTTGATGAGTCACTCTTTAAGTTTATGTAGAGTTATCTGAATAACCCTCTTTTGGTCCAGTTTTTAGGTAAATATCAAAATCTACTGAGGTGAGGCTGTTTTCTGAAAAATGGTATCCTCTGCATTAAATCAACACTATTTGTAATGCATATTTGAAGCAAAGTGTGACGAAGTAGCTACTTTATACCTGAAATTTCTACAGTTTCTTTCTGACACCGCCGATAACCCTAAAGCCGAAGCGGTAAAAGGTGATGAAGGTGTATTTATGAAAGTGACAATGACTAAAATATGGTTGGTAGCAGGAATCTTGGCGGTAATCAGTATTGGCCAGGCCCAGATTCAAGAATCTGCAGATAAACCATTGACTAAACACGTTTTAATTGAATCCAACCCCTATTTCAGTGCCAGCAAGTAGTCGCTGAGATATCCTGTAGTACAGGCCATCATTGGCTCTGGTTTTCTATATCCAATACTACCTGTGTCATCCGGATTACGCTGTCCGGATTGAGTGAAATTGACTCTATGGCATGCTCGACCAGCCATTCAGTAATTTCCGGATAATCTGACGGCGCCTGGCCGCAGATTCCTACATATTTCCCTTCGCGTTTGCAGGCCGATAATTCCAGGATGTAATCATCGACCGGCAACTCGTCTCCGTCGTACACGATACCGGCCAGCGGATAACCCATGGCGGCCTGAATAACGCCGTCTTGCACCGTGATGTCTTCCTGGCCGCCAAAATCGGCGATCTTCCAGCCAGTCAGCGATTGGCCGTCGAACAGCGACTGGAATTCCGGCGCGGCTTGCGCGTTGTCGCCTGCGGTTTGGGCATCGGCCGCGGCGCCGCCCCAGACGCATATTGCGAGGATCCATACCGGGATCACAAGGCATGGAACGACACGATGGCAAAGCAGAATCTTCATGCCCGAATTCTTGATAGTCCGCAGCCGGGGGTCAATGCCCGGGGGGATGCAGAGCATTAATGCCAAAATCAAGTTGCAAAGTCAGTAGTTTCAATGACTGAGCCGAACGCGCTGGCGTCGGGTCTTTCAAACGATTCTTCCCTAGAAACCCGAGGCTGGTGCGGTCGGATCAGTTCAAATCGCCGGCTTTTTGGATCCACTGAAAGTGCAAGATGCCAGTTCACGCGGCGTGTGCCGGCGCCTCACGCCTCTATGCTCACGCCTCGCGCCGGACTAGCCTTTGGAGAGAAAGCTGAACAGCCGCTTCTTTTCCTTCTTCTCTCCTATTTCCTCATCGTCATCGCCTTCGACGGTGTTGTTGGTCATTCTGTTGGCCAACGCGATGATGTTCTGGGTGATGGAGGAATTGGGGCTGGAATCAATCAGCGGGATTCCGTTGTTACGGCCTTCGGATACAGCCGAGAAGTTGTTGGGAATCTGCCAGAAGATTTCGCGGCCGATATGTTCTTCGGCCTTCTTCAGGCTGATCTGATTGTTGTCCAGACCCGAACGATTCACCACGATCTTGATTTTGTCGACGAGATTGTCAATGGTTTCCAGTGACGTCAGCAATCGCACAACGTTGCGCAAACAAGGCAAATCCAGCTGTGTCAACAACAAGATATCGTCCGCAGCCTGCAGCGTTGTGAGGTCCAGGGCGTTGTATGATTTGGACAAATCCACGATCAGATGTGTGAAGGAAGCCTTGAGCAGTTTCAATACGCGACCAAAATCGCTGGAGTTAACCGTTTCCATGTCCTGCAACTGGACCGGCCGCGGCAGCAGGAACACGCCTGACTCGTGCTTGGTCAGAGATTTGCGAAGCAACGACAGGTCGAGTCGCGATACGTTTTGTGCCACGTCCAGCAGTGTGTATTCGGGAATGGAATCGAGGAAAACGTCGGCATCACCGAGGCTCAGATCGAGGTCAATCAGGGCGATGCTCTCGCCGGGGATTTGAGCCATCGAGCAGGCGAGGTTGACGGCAATCGACGTGGTGCCGACGCCACCGGAAGATCCTGCCACGGCAATGATGCGACCCGATTTGGGGCGGGCGCCTGCCGCGCTGGTGTTTTCTCCGACACGCTCCAGTGCGGCGACCAGTTCCTGGGCGTCGATGGGCGCGTTGATAAATTCCCGGGCTCCGGCGCGCATGATGCGCAGAATGGTCTGGCCTTCGGTACTGCTGCTGATTGCAATAATACCGGCCTTCGGGAATTCGTTCCTGAGCTTGCCAATCAGTTCGATCGCTGCATCGATATCCGAATCGATGTTGATCAATACCGCTTCAGGTTCCGATTGCTTGGCTACATCGAAAAAGAACTCGTAACGCGAGCCATCAGCTTCCAGGCAAACACTGTCGATGCCCATCACCAAATGCTTGAGATTTTCTCTGGTTTCCTCTGCGGGGTCACAGATTGCCAGTCGCAAAGCACTCATGTCAGGTCCTTAAGGCAATTTCCAAAACAAGGGGAAAATATTGGTGGGGGTACGTTTCCTACACACAACTCACATAGATATGTAGATTACGATTAACCCCCAGTCCGGATATTTGCGCCAAAAATAAACGGCACTGGTTGATTCGCTTGTGCCGCTTATGCGGCCCGCGACGATCAACCAGTGCCGTTGGTTAATTCAGGTTTCGATTCTGGCGATTAGCGTCGAAACAATTGTTTCAACCCCCGGCTGCCAGTGCGGGGAGTGGCCGGCTGGGCTGGCCGCTGCCCTGGATAGCCAAACCCGGTGTTGTTCGCCGGAGCCTGCTGGGGCGTTTGCTGCCAGTCAGCGGGTCGTTGCTGGGGCGAAGGCTGATCTCCAATCTGGCCCTGCACCACACCATAGGGAGCAAAGCTCTGGCCGGGCATCGGATCGGCCGGCTGATTGGGCAGACCGCCACAATCCGGACCGCAACGAGGCACTTCGAGGAAGGCCTTGTCGTACAGCTGGCAATCCGACGGGGATACGGTCATGCGACCGGGACCACCGGCGGGCATCAGCGACGGATCGACTTCGCCGATGAATCGCGGCGTCATCAGGATGACCAGTTCGATTTCCTGGGTGGTTTCTTCCACACGACGAACCAGCGATCCGAAATACGGGATGTCCATCAGATGCGGAATGCCGCGAGTTTCGGCTTCCGTTTCTTCACGGATGTCACCGGCCAGTGCCAAGGTGTGTCCGATTTTCATGTCAACGCCGGTGTTGACGCGGCGTACGCGGAATCCGGCCACGCCGGAGTTGTTGGCCAAAGACGTATCGGGTTCGGAAACTTCAGCACGAACTTCCAGACGAACGGTACCTTCACCCTGCACGATCGGCACCACATCCAGTTTGGTACCGAAGGGACGGAATTGAATCGTCACGTTGCCCAATCCCTGATTGACCTCAAATGGAATCTCACCACCTTGCAGGAATTCCGCTGGACGTCCGTTCATGGTTACCAGAATCGGCTTGTCCAGCAGTTTGGCCAGCGCGCGACGCTCCAGAGCCTGCAGAAAACCGTTCAGCGTGTTGCCATTGTTGACCACAGTAAAGGCGATATTGTTGGTCGGGTTGGCGGCTCCAACGACACTTAAATCGAAATTGCTGGTCAATAGTGTCCAGTCCAGGCCCAGTTCGCGGACCTTGGTGCGGGCTACTTCGTAAATCTGTACTTCAATCGCAATCATCTGCGAGTTCGGCAGTTTCAGATTGTTGTGAACCTTGGGGAAAAACTCGGACGCGACCTGGATCGCGCCATTGACATCGTCGGCGCGGGCCAGCGTACCGGAAAGCACGACACCGGTTTCCAGTGCCGTTGCGCGAATCGGCGAGTTGGGGAAGAACTGACGCAGGGCCATTTCCAGGGCTCGTACGTCGCCCTTGATCAGAACACTGATCGATTGCATCTTGCCGTCGGCATCGCTGACCGTGATAGTGGCAATTCCGGGCTTGAGTGCGGTCAACAATACCTGGTCCGCGGCGATTGGAGTCGCCCGCACCACATTCTGATTGTCAATCACCAGTTCCGGTACATCATAATTGAAGTGCAACAATCGACTCGTCTTGTGAATCAGCTCGACGGAAGTGACCGAGCGATCAACCTGGACGGTCGAACCCGCTGCCGGGCTCTGGGCCTGAACGGTCGTAACAAATCCGCCAGCCGCCAGGCTGGCAATCGTAACGACCATGGCCAAGACGTTTTGTAGTCGTGGCTTTCTCATCCTTGCAATCCTTTACACGATTATTGGACCCGTCCCACGGGCCAACGGGGTTTTGACTCAGCCACGGGCGCGCTTGGCGGCTCGCAGCCTGTCCTTGCTCGAAACCTGACTCCAACTGCCTGGCAAAATGACTGATGCTATCAGTCTTTCCGCTACCAATTGGAAAAGGCGGACATGCGTTGTTACCGCACCGTCCGCCTTAGGTAATTCGATCAAATCAGCCCAACAATTGATTGCATTACATGCTAGGCTCAGAATCCAAATCTTCGATTAAGGGATCAGAATCGGAATCCTCGCTACCACCGTCAAGGTCGAGCAGCTTGTTGAGATCGCTCTCGGTGCCTTCAGCCGGTTGGCCGGCAAAGCCTTCGACACGAGTCGGTACGGCACTCATGGCCTGGTCAAAGTGATACTGGGTGGGGCCTTCCGACGTGTGCACCGTAACGGTGAACTGATCCATCGGTGCGCGGGCAGTGGCAGTGCCATTGCTGGCGCCTTGGGAACTCGACAGATCCTGGAACATGCGGACCATGGCTCCGTCACCACCACCACTTTCGAAATCGCCGAAACCGGTGCCAGCACTGAAATTGGCAGCGTCGGCTTCTTCCTGACTACGCATGGCCAGTTTCAGATCGGCAACGCGTTGTCCCAATACGATTTGCTCCGATTGCTTTTCGGTCACCAACAGACCAATCACGGTGCTGCCTTTGGCGGTCGGGTTTTGTTCAACGTCCTTTTTGGTTTTGGACGCGATGGACCACACACGAATGCCACGCAGGAAGGTGCGTGAAGTTGATCCGCCACCACGCTTTTCGCGGAAAACACCGATGATATCTACAAGATCACCCGGTTCCAGCAGTCCATACAGGTGATCGTCGGCACCCATTTTGATGCCAATGACCTTGAAACCGGCAGGGATTTTCTTGTCGCGAAGTTTGGTTTTGTCGACCAGACTGGACATGTAGATCGTGCCCTTTTTGCCGACGCGGGCGGTCACCACCTTGCCTTCGATCTGGTCGAGGCTGGTGACGATTCCTTCCGGAACCATTTCGGCGGGCCACTGTTCTTCCTTGAACAATTCGGGAGTCAATTCGGTGTTGATGTCAAGGTCTTGCAGGGCCACGAGAACTGGCAATTTGGCAACCTCGGGAGCATTCGCCGCCTTTTTGCTGCGCCCCATAACCTGGGTGATACCGATCGCAGCGACCAGGCCGAAACCAAGCGAAACCGCGATCAGGAAAATGGACTTGGACTTCATGGAAGTTTTCCTCGATCAATGCTGGTAAATATGTAGGGTTTCTGTCGTTTCTGCCGATTGGCGACAAGTGCCGAAATCGACCGACCCTCCGTGCAAGTCAGGCTTTGACCCCGTTGGTCGCCGCCAGGCATTGAACTGCTTCCATACAGTCGCTCGCCGCCCACTTCGGGCTGGCAGCACAATTTACGGTGCTCGGTTGATAGCAACTTTTTAGTAGCATCGACCGGTGGCCGCGAAGTTGTACACAGTGAACGGAATGTGCCGAATTCCAGAAAAATCCAGCACAATCCGTCGCATTTCGGTTTGCTCGCGGGCTCCACTTGCGTCGAACCCGGAACTCTTGCCGGTCAGATCAATAATCCGGTGGCGGCAAAGTAAACGATGGTTCCAATGGCAATCGGAATGCCGTAGGGCAGCAGCATCATCGAGCTCTTGCGGTCGGCTGCGATGGTTGCCAGGGCTTCCGGATTGCGGACCGTCAAGATCTCGTTAACGATAAACTTGAACTGGTCGGTGTGTTTTCTCATTTTGCCGGCTCGCCAGACCATGATCAGGGCGATCACGGCACCAATGATTGCCGACAGGCAAAAGGCATAAAAAGTGATCCAGCAGTGCACCCACGCACCAATGCCGGCCATTAGTTTCACGTCGCCGGCTCCCATGCCGCCGATGGCATAGGCGGGCAACAGCAAGGCCAGTCCGACGGCGGTGCCTGCCAATGACCAGCCCAGTCCGGTCATCCAGCCTTCGCCAGCCATACCGTAGGCCATTGCGCTAAATACCCAGCCGCTGATGATCATGGGGAACGTCAGCCAGTTGGGGACGCGCAGCTGGATACCGTCAATCACGGCAGCTACGATCAGCACGATGCTGACCAGCCAGTACTGCCAGTTCTCGATCATGCCGTTGGTCAATGTCTCAAAAAAAGTCATTCTGATTCTCCGAGGGGGCTTGTCCGCTGGCCGGCGGACCCGGTGTTTCAAGTTTGGGGTTGTGGGCGGCGAATGACGTTGTGTTTTGTTGTTCGGGTCAGGGAATCCAGGTTACCGCTGACGGTAAATCCGCTTGCTCCCTAAATTCGCATTGTCAAAATGTAGCTCGCAAATACGGCGATGATCGTAAAAAAACAACAGACCATCTCGAATGCCTGCGTGTAACTTTCTGCGGGAATGATGGGATACATGTGATTGCTGCAAAGATCAAAATCGTCGGAACTGGAGTTGTCTGTATACACAGCAAAAGCCCTCCGCGGGCACAACCCGCGAGGGCTCTGTGTTTGACCGTCGAGGTCCAGCGGTTTACTAGAAGCCACCTTTGCCACGAGCGCTGTTGATATCGGTAGCGATATCGTTGAACGCCGAGCTGGCGTTGGTTCCGATTGCCTGAATTGCGGTCAGGCAAACGATCACGATGAGTGCCAGCATAATTGCGTACTCAACAGCCGTGGGGCCGTCTTCCGATTGCAGAAAACGCTGAACCTTAAGAGCAAAATTTTTCATGTGTTCCTCCGACAGGATATGAACGATGTCTCTCGCGAGACCGAGCTGGACGACAAATGTCCTGCTCAACCAAAAAAAACCCATGGGTTCGCTGAAACCATTGCCGTGTGGCAAAGTTAGCCTGCGTTGAATCCAGCGATTTCCCTACATTTAACCTGGCCGAGGCCAGGTACGTTGCAGGCAATGTTTTCAACCTCTGCTTTTGGCTTTGGTCGCGGTGGGCCGGTCATGATGACTGGCTCCGAAAAGCGGCGTGGACCGCGTTCAACTGAAACCTATGTCAGACACGGCCCTAGTCAAACTTTGACGGTCGAGGAAACGGGAAAAACTTTTCCGGCCTGCGCAGGCGTTGCCATTGGTGAACATTGATTACGCAATCCAGCCGGTATGACCTGAATTTCAGGCATGACCCTGACAGCCGGCACGCTGCGCACGTGACGTCGGCCACAGGCACCGCGCTATGCTATATAACGCGCTATGCTACTGCTGTACCTTGCGGTAGTACTTGAGACCCGCGGCAAAGAAGCAGGCTGCAGAAACGGCCCCAAAAATCAGCAGTGCGAAATCCGGGTACAGGGCCATTACAAAAGCCGTAATGAACAGCGTAACAGCCTGTCCGTAAAAGGTGCCTGACAACATGCTGGCCTTGACCAGAAACACATTGCCCGCCACCAGGGCCAGTAGCGGCGCCAGACGCAAGACCGGAATATTCAGATACCACTCCAGCGGAAACAGCACACCCACGCTGAATATGCTGCCGGCCCACAAGTGAGCAATCTGACGCTCCACAAAGGTCACCGGTCCCATGCGGCGTCGCATCCACCAGAAGATTGCCGCCCACGCCCCGAATCCCGCCACCCACAAAAACCAGTACAACCAGCGGTTCTCCACCCCCATCCAGTACATCACCTGCGTTCCGGCGCACGCTACCAACAAAACCAGCGAATGCCACATCCACAGCAATCCCCAGTTGTCCATCACGTTGGCATGGTGAGTGTCGGCCAAAAAGGACGTAATCACATGGCCGAAGCGGCCGCGCATGGCCGACACTGATTCATCATTCAAAAACGCCTGCAAGTCATCCGCCAGACCGCCCGCCGACGAGTAACGCAGATCCTGCGGTTTCTGCAGGCAACGCATGGCAATCATCTCCAGACTGCGGTCGGCCTGCCGGTTGATCACGCGTGGCGTGATGGGATCCTGTTCCAGCAACATTAGAACCGTGTCGACCGGCGAAGCGGCCTGGAACGGCGGGCGACCGGTCATCATGTGGTACAGAATCGCGCCGAGGCTGTACACGTCGCTGGTGGGACCCACCTGGCCGCGTTGGCCGGCTGCCTGTTCCGGGGCCATATAGGCCGGCGTGCCAATCACCGAACCGGTACGCGTCAGCGTTTCGCCAGCCTGGCCCGTATCGCGTGCCAGTCCGAAATCAACGACATACGGACGATTGTCCGTGTCGGCGATCAGGATGTTGGAAGGCTTGAGATCCCGGTGCAGCACGCCTTTTTGATGCGCGAAATCAATCGCCCGGGCGACTTGCATCAGGATGCGTGCCGTTTGCTGCGGCGGCATGGGCCCGCGAGCCAGCCGCTCGCCCAGAGTTTCGCCCTCGATCAATTCCATGCAGAAGTATTCGCGCCCTTCGTGACGCCCGACTTCCACAATGTTGATAATGTTCGGGTGATTCAAGTTGCGGGCCGCCTGAGCTTCGGCCCGAAAACGCTTCACCGTGATCTCCGAAGCCAATTCGCCCTGCAGCACCATCTTCAACGCGACTTCCTGACCCGATTCCACGTGGCGGGCCTGGTACACAACACCCATCCCGCCGCGGCCCAGTTCTTCCAGCAACATCCACTGGCCGAATTGCGCAGGCAATTCAAACGCCGGCAGCATGCCACGGCGATCTTCACTCCCGCCAGCCGATCGCCGGGAGGATTCGTTACCAACGGCCTGAGTTACCATGACGGTTCCCTACAGCTGACGCAACTCCACCGCGAATTCCGGATAATCGGCACACGTTGCGCCCAGATCCACTTCCTCGCCCCCCTGCACGCGGTCCATCAGTTTCGCAAAGATGCCCGCCAGCCGCTCGTCATGCCGCGAAGAAACTGGATCAGCCGACCGGGGGTGGGAATCGTGGGCGTTCACAGCTGTCCCATTCAGTGATTGAGCAATTCTCGCAGACGACGCACGGCGCGCAGATATCGCATGCTGGCCGCCGGCTCGGTTAGTCCCAGGGCCTGGGCGATTTCCTGATTGGTCAGGTGTTCGTAATGCCGCATCACAATGACCTCGGCATCCATCTCATCAAGGTCCGTGATGGCTTCCTCCACACGCCGGGCCAGTTCCTTTTCCAGCGTTTGCGCGGCGGGCGTCTTTTCACCATCCAGCAACTGCCCGGCCAGCAAAATGGAACTCTGACCAAAGCCGCCGGGAATCACCATCGGCTGCTCGCGATCGACACTCCGTTTGGCCGAGCCGCGATGACGGCGGTGCGCGTCGATGATGCGATCCCGTGCGATATGGCGAATCCACAAATGAAACGGCATAGCCGGATTTTCCAGGTAGCTCTGCAACCGCCGGTTGGCTTCGATCAGCACATCCTGAACCACATCGCTGACATCCACACGGCGCTGGATCTTCTTGTCCAGCCGCATACGCACCAGATGACGCAAGGCATTGCGATGCCGCTCGATCAGCTGGTTGACAGCCGATTCATCGCCTCCTCGCGCCAGATCAAGCAATTCCGCCGTTTTGTCTGTTTCTGGCCACATCACTCCATTATCAACTACCACCAGCGGCTTGGACAGGTGTATGCCGACAGGCCAGTGGTTGTCAGCAACCACGATCTTCAGAGAGCCGCCTGACCGCCCGATTTGCGCTGGTGACCGTGGTCTCGCCGACGTCGCGTCCCTTACATGACATTGGTTCCCCTGTAAAGCACCTGACGAGGCAGCCCGGCTGACCGGGGACGCCAGACGGCACTCGCCAAATGGCCGTAATTTCCGCATAAATCGAGTCCATGGCATCCAAACGTTTGTGTTCTGCGTTACTTCAAATAAAATGGGAGCCTTATCAAAATTCCATAATTCGGTCCCCCTCATTTCCCTCCTTTTCTGCCCAGGAGATCCAGCATGATCCGCAAATGGCTGAACGCTCACACTACCCACCACGGGCGCAACCGCAAATCCGATGCCGAGCTGTGGAACCAGCAGGAGTTCGGCCAGTTCGAACAGTTGGAAGACAAGCGTTGCCTGGCGTGGCAGGGGGCTTTTAACGGAATCACGCTGGAACTCACTCAGATCGTCGATGACGGGGATGTTGTCGTTGACAATAGCAGCGGCGCATGGCGGGTCACAGACAACGCCGATTCGTTAACCTTTGTGCCGGCATCCAATATTGTCGTCAACATGCTGGATGGCACCGCCAACCAGTTGAATTTCAATATCGACAATAGCCATGGTGGCAATGTCGAACTTAATCTCGGCGACGGCCCGCGCGATATCGTGTTTTCCGGTTTTGGATTTCCGGGAATCGCCAATGTCGTGGGCGGTAATCTGACCGTCAATGCAGGGACCGGTCCGCAGTTTGTCAACCTGGCTCCGGTCACCATCATCCCGATTCCGTTCGAGACCGGCGGATCGGCCACGTTCAATCTCGGCGATGGTTTTGACACCGTTTACAATAACGAGAACTTTGTGCGTATTGGCGGCGATTTGAACCTGATCGGGGTCAACCTGTTCCGCTATACCGATTTTCTGTTCCCGGTTCCGCTGGATGCCGACTTGCGCGTAGGTGGCGACCTGTACATGGATACCTCGGTCGAGTCAATCGAATCGTTCCTGTTGGAAGGCGGCACTTTCCACGACGACGACCCGGACGCTCCGGAACGATCGATTATCGGCGGCGACTTCATCTACCGCGGCGGCGATGACATCGATCATGTCGATCTGAATGTGACGTGGGTTCAGGGCGACGTGGATATTGACCTGGGGCCCGGCATTCCGTTCTTTGGCGATCCCCAAAATGTGACGACGCAGTTTTTCCTGCCGCGACCGGCTGGCGCTGAACCGGGTTATTTCGAGGTCGACGGAAACGTTTCCATTGCAGCCGGAAATTCCAATCTTGGCAATGAAATCACACTGGCTGGCTATCACGATGGCGGTACGGCCACGTTCAGCATGGGTGATCTGGCCGACACCATCGACTACCAATTGCGGGGCAGCCAGGTTGATGTCACGGCCACCATGGGCGGCGGTGACGACACATTCAACTTCAACACCGTGACTGGCGTCAATTCGCTGGATATCGATTTCGGCAACGATCCTGGTGACGAGTTCATTAACAACTACGGCAAGTTCAACTTCGATTCGGACATCACCAATTTCCATTTCTTCGATCATCTGTACACCGAGGGTGATGACACGATGATCCTGAATCAGCTGACCGATACCGGTGATGTCCGCATTGACAACGATGGCGACATTGGGAGTCTGCCAAATGTGGCATGGCGTGTGTTCACGGACATTGGTGGCTCGACGTTAACGACGCCAGCCGGCAATCTGACGCTGAATATGCTGGACAACACCAACAATCATGTGACGATGGACCTGATCAATCCGGTGCTTGCCGGTTTGACATTTAATTTGGGGGACGGCGACCGCAATCTGGACTTTGTGGGTGTCTCGAACAACCCGCTCCGTGATCTGGTCATCGTGGCGGGCCTGGGACAGCAGAATGTCGAACTTTCAATCAACGCACCGTTGCGTGTGGCCGGGATCAATATTGATTTGGGCGCAGGCTTCGATACGGTCGATGACGACGCCAACAATCTGATTATCACCGAAGGGCTCGACTTCCGTGGAGTGAACCTGTTTGAGAACGATGGTTTGCTGTCGATCACTGCCAGTGCGACGGTGAATACGGCATTTGAAACCGAGGACACAATATTCGCCAACAACTCCAACATGATCGTCGGAGGCGAGTTTAGCTACACCGGTGGTGACGGCCGCGACGAATTGCGACTCAATGGCCCGCTGGGTACCAGTATCGTGGGTACCGCCGAGGTTGACCTGGGTGACAATATCTCGGGCGGTACGCAGTACGCCTTGTTTGATTCGCCGCTGACCCAGATTGGCAGCACCGTAACGGTCCTCTCGACCAACTCTGCCAGCCCCGATGTGTTTGACTCGGCACCCGGTGCAGGATTCGGCGGCAACGTGGTCGTGAATCTCGGCGATGGAACCAACGATGCCAATATGGTCGGTGACTCCAACGGTGGATTGTCAGCTCAATACACCGGCGGTGACGGAATCGACACGGTGACCTTTGGCATGCCTGGCAATCCGGCCAATGTGACGGCCATTCTGGGAGCCAACGATGATACGTTCACGCTGCTGCCCACGGCCAGCATTGCCCCGGAAGACCTGTTTGTTGATTTTGGCGGTGGTGCGGATACTTTCAACAACCTGTACGGCGCATTTGATTTTGACGCTACGCTGCTCAACCTGAACGGATTCAACTTCAGCTACAACGTTGTCACCGACAAAATGACGGCCACCGAAGTACCCGGATCGAGCAGTCCAGTGACTGTGGACAACAACGGGCCCGGCAACGCCATACGATTCATTGACGGCGGAACCAGCATCCTGACGCCGGCAACCGATCTGCAAATTGACATGCTGGACAACTCGATGACCCAGCTGGATCTGGATTTCGATGCAACCTTCCTGGGCGACCTGACCGTCAACCTCGGCAATGGCGACCGTGATCTGAACTTCATCGGCACCGACAACACCATCGACGGCGATTTGCGAGTGACCGGTAGTACCGGCGACCAGTCGGTGGAAGTCGCTGTGAATAACGGCCTGACGGTAACCGGCAACGCCGTGTTCAACCTGGGGCAGGGCACCGACTCGCTGGATGAGGATGGAAATGACATTTCCGTTGTCGGCAATTTGAACCTGGTCGGCGTTAACCTGTTCGAAAATGACGGCATTAT
>CAMYKF010000441.1 GCA_947258905.1 uncultured Pirellulaceae bacterium
AGTTGCAACGGCCTGATCTCATTCGATTCAAAGTTCTGCCCGGCATGTGGAACTCCCCAGAAATAGACGGTGGACGAGACTTGTTTTCGGAATGCAACTAGCCAAACAGCCAACCGTCAGTCCGAGCGATCTCAAAATTCCCTAAACCCTGCGCAGGGCTTCGATTGGATCCAGTCGCGAAGCGCGATGAGCGGGATACAGGCCGGACACTATGCCTACGGCCAAAGACACCATCACCGCAATGACTGGCGCCCAGATCGTGACTTTGGTTTCCATTCCGGACGACCACGTGACCACCGATGGAGCCGCCAGTCCGACGGCCAGTCCGATCATCGTTCCAATGGCCGACAGCACCGAAGTCTCGACCACGAATTGCGCAATGATGTCGCGTTGACGCGCACCCAGTGCCCGGCGAATGCCGATCTCCTGAGTGCGTTCGCTGACTGACGCCAGCATGATATTCATGATGCCGATGCCCCCGACCAGCAGCGAGATAGCGGCCGTTGATCCCAGCACCACGGAAAATATCCGCTGGGCGGCCTGGGCCTGGTCCAGCAAATCCAGCGGCACCGTAATCGCATAGTCCTTGCGGGGATGGTACTTGGCCAGCAGCCCTTCCATGACATCAGCCGTTTGCTTGACGTTTTCGGTTTCGTCGACCTGCACCGTAATCTGGCTCAGTTCAATTTTTTGTTCGGTGTAGGAACCCTGTTGCACGCGTGCCAGGAATTCGCCAATGCGGGCGCGGTCGGTGGTCAGCGGAATGTACACGTCAAGGTTATAGTCCTGCGCTGACATGCTGCTGCCGATTCCGGCCGACGGAGTACGCCACCTGGTCACACCGACGACGCGGAAAAAGTGCTGGTTGCCAATCTGGACGGACTTGCCCAGCGGCGACTGGTGGCCAAACAGTTTTCGGGCAATGTCCGCACCCAGCACGCAGACATTCCGCAAATGTTTGAGGTCCATGCCGTTGATAAAGCGGCCACGGGCCATGTCCAGTCCATTGGAATCGGCATAGTTCATGTGCACGCCGACGACACGCGCGTCGAGATGATTGTCACCATGGCGGGCTTCGTGCATGAACTCCCGTTGAGGGGTCGTCGTCACAACGCTGTCGATGGTTTCGTTGATGCGTTGCATGTCATCATAGGTGAGACCAAAGGTCAGTGCGTCCCAGCGGTTCATGACGTCACCTTCTTCGACGGGTCGCACGCTGCGCACGATGACATTGCGGACACCCAGCGAAGTGATCTGGGCCTGCACTTGTCGCGAGGCACCTTCGGCCACGGCCAGCATGATGATGACCGAGGCAACGCCGAATACGAGTCCCAGCACGGTGAGCAGCGAGCGCAGCTTGTGCATCAGCAGACTGCGAATCGCCGTGCGTGACATGGCGTGGAAACGGACGAGTGAGTTCTTCAGCATGGTACTTATTGAGGCATGGCATCTGCAGCGCCGGCGGTCTCCGCAGCTGCAGGTGTTGCCTGTTCGGATTTGAGGGCTTTTGCATCACGTTCCGCGTCGCCAAAATCCTCCAGTCCGCGTTGATAGGCATCCAGCACCAGTTGATCACCGGCCTTGACGCCCTCGGTGATTTCCAGGAACGAGGTCGTGGTGCGACCAACGTTGACTTTCTTGCGCACGATCTCGTCGCCCTCGACAGCGTACACATAGGATTGCTGGAAATGTTCGGTCACCGCATTGACCGGGACGGCGATAATATCTTCGTACGTGCCAACCAGCACCTCGCACTCGGCCGTCATTCCCGGTTTCAGCTGGATTTCTTCAGGAAAATCATCGATGAACACGATCACCTTGTAGCTCTTGGTAGACGAGCCCCAGCCACTGTTGGCCAGTTGGGCGACCCGGTTGATCGTGCCGAAAAAAACGGTTTCGGGTTCCGCGTCCACGCGAATGACGACTCGCTGCCCCTCCTCGACCTTGTTCACGACCGATTCGTGGACATTGACCTCCACCTGCATGCGTCGCATGTCGGGCAGGTAGAACACGTCCTGGCGGCGGCGGACCGTGGCGCCCTCGCGGATTCTTTCATCGTCGTCGAACCAGGGGCGATTGGCGTAGGCAACGGTGCCGGGTTGCGGCGCCTTGATCTCACATTTCTCAAGCTGCGATTCCAGTTCCTTGAGCTGTTCAGTTTGCAGTTGCAGGGCCTGTCTGGCGTTGGCCAGTTTGGCCTGGGCCTTGGCCAGTTCTGCTTCCGCCGTTGCTTTGGCACGTTCCAGCAAACGTTCCGTTTCCTCGGCGTTGAATTGCATTTCCTTGATCTTGCGTGGACGGTCAAAATCGATGAGGTTTTGCAGATTCAGTTCATCGCGTTTGACGCGGTTCTCGGCACTTTTCAGGCGTAGCTGAATTTCCCGCAACTGTTCGCGTGCCCGAAAACCCTTGCGTATCAGGGTGCGCATGTTTTCCAGTTCATCGCGGATCTTTTCCAGTTCTGCCTTGCCTTCATCAATGCTCCGCTGAAAATCGGCTTTGTCACGTTCAAAGTCACCGTCGCGATACTTGGTCAGGTCCAGCAGCGCCAATTCGACAGCCAGCTCCGCGGCGGCGATACTACTGGCGTTGGTGTTCTTCTGAACTTCGATATCCTGCTCTGCTTCCTTGACCTGCCCTTCTGCCTGATTGACTTCGGTTTTTTGTTCCGCGATTTCGTCGTCGATTTCCTCGCTGTCAAAACGCACGACAACGTCGCCTTCCTTGACCGTGGAACCTTCCGGGACGATGAAGATGATCTTGTTTTCCCAGCCGGGCAATTCGCAGTTGCCGTTAACCGTGTTTTGACTTTCCAAACTGCCCCGCTCGACCACAGCGTCGCGAACGGTTCGCTGGGCGACCGTGTGGGTGATCAGGCTGGCGTTGGTCGAAGAGCGACTGGTCAGCAGGTAGACCACGGCGATGGTGGCCACAATGAACACGGCCAGAAACGTCAACAGTTTCCAGGGGACTTT
>CAMYKF010000442.1 GCA_947258905.1 uncultured Pirellulaceae bacterium
GGGCTTGCGCCCTGCCGCTACAATTCCCGGACACCCTCGGACGAGCCAGCAGTGGCACCGACCCGTCATTTCAGACCTGACAGACCGCTAGAATTCTTCTGACTCCTTCAATCGCGCAGCCTGCTGGCGAATTTCCTCCAGCTCGCCTGCCTTGCGTTTTCGCTCGAGGTTCCTGATCTGCATCACCATTCGCCGGTTTTTGGAAAGCGTTTCGTAATGCCGGTCCAAAAAGTCCCAGTACAACGTGGTAATCGGGCAGGCTTCGTCGCCGATCGAAGTCTTGAAATTGTAACGGCATGACTTGCAGAAGTTACTCATCTTGTTGATGTAATTCCCGGTCGATACGTACGGCTTGGTACCGACAACGCCGCCATCTCCGTGCTGACTCATACCCAGGGTATTGGGCAGGGACACCCAGTCGACCGCATCAATGTACATCGCCATATGCCACCGGTGAAACGCGTACGGATCGACGCCCAGCAACAGAGCCAGGTTGCCCAGCACCATCAAACGGTGAATGTGATGTGCATAGCCGTATCGCAGCACATGCTGCATCGACTGTTGCACGCATTGCATATTGGTTTCACCGTTCCAGTAAAAGTCGGGTAAATCGCCGGCATGTTCGAAAGAGTTCATGTCCTGGTATTCCGGCATCTTCAACCAGTACACGCCGCGGATAAACTCGCGCCAGCCGATGATTTGCCGCACAAAGCCCTCGACGCTGTTGATGGGTGCCTGGCCGGCAGTGCAGGCCGCCACAGCCTTTTCCACACATTCACGCGGATTCAGTAGCTTGACATTTAGCGGAGCCGAGATGCGCGCGTGATACACAAACGGCTCATCGGTCCACATGGCATCCTCATGCCGGCCAAAATCCGGCAAGCGGTGCTTGACGAAGTGTCGCAACATCGTCAGTGCCTGGGAGCGTGTAACTGGCAGATTAAAATGCTCGAGTTCGCCAGGATGATCGGCAAATCGTTGGTCGACCATCTCCATGACCTCGCTGGTAAGCTCGTCGGGCCGAAATCCTCTGGGGGACGCAATCTTGCCAGGCCCCTCCTTGCCAAACGATTCGCGGTTGTCGTGGTCGAAGTTCCATTGGCCGCCGGCCGGATCCTTGCCTTCCATCAGGACATCGTGTCGGCGTCGCATCTGACGATAAAAATTTTCCAGCAACAGCGATTTGCGGCCTTCGGCAAATTCGGCAAACTCTTCGCGCGAACAGTAAAAATGGCGATCGACACGGACTTCCAACTCCACATCTGCTTCATCAGCGACCGACTGCAGGCTGTCCAGTACACGCCAGTCGCCGGGCAATACCATCACCAGTCGCTCGGGACGCAGCCGACGAATGTCGTTGTCCAGAATCTCGGCAAAACTGGATCCACGATCCTTGCTGCGCGCGGTGGTCAACTGGTGATACTCGACCGGCAATTTTTTTTGCAGCAACTCGTCCCGGAAATGCCGCATGGCACTGAGAAAAAACACAATGCGTTGTTTGTGACAGCGCACCCAGGTGTTTTCTTCCTCCACCTCGGCCATCCAGACTGTATCCTGTTCAGAATCGAAGCCTTCAAAGACTGCCGAGTTGCGGTCCAGCTGGTCACCCAGCACAATGATCAGGTTTCGCATCGATTCAATATCGTCCCGCAAATTCCGAGATGGTGGAAAGAACCAGTCTGTCGACACTACCGGTGAAATGTGTCTTCGCCAAACGGATAATCGGGATGGCAGTGCCTCTACTGTGCGGTGATTTGTGCCTCGCTGGCAAAAATTCGGTTAAATCGGTCATCCCGAAGCGGTTCGCAATCGGAACCTGTAGCTGAATGATTACCCAAAAGGCATGTTGATGTTTGGCTCAACTAAAAGCAAGCAGAAAAAACTGGAATTGAAGTACCGTGAGTTAATGCAGCAGTCGTTGGCAATGTCGAACTCCAACCGCCGCAAGAGCGATCAAAAACTTGCGGAGGCTGAAAAGGTCCGCCAGCAACTTGATCAACTTGACAACCAACCTGTTTCCCAGTCCCTCGAAACCAAAGGAACCCAAGAATGAATAACGAGCACACCAAGACCTGGCCGGATCTCGCCGTCGGACTCTACGATCGTCTGACTGGTATCAATGCCGAAATCACCTACGAATTCGACAAGATGAAATTACAGGTCCCCAGCGGAACTGGAGACCAGGCTGAACACGCTCACTGGGTCCTTGATGGGACTGTAAAAATCCGCACCAGGAATAGCGATTCAGCCCCAAACTAGTGTGGGCTGGCGAACTGCAGTGGTCTGTCGCCGGCCTTAATTCCAACGTTCAGTTCAACGACCGTGACCTGATCATCCGCACCGAACGGATGCGGGATTTGCGCCAATTGGCAACCGTAACGATTCCCGATCCATTGATTCAGGTTTTGTCGCGGGGCGATTTGAGTATCTATGTGCAATCAGGCTGGCTCAGGCAGGTTGAGATATTTCCAAATCCTGGATGGTTGGTCAAACTGATGTTTCCGGGGGTGAAACGATTAGTCCAGGCCGGCCAACATTAACCCGGCCTGGAATTGAGCCCGCCCGTGTGAGTGAAGCGAATTGAGGTTTGATACGTGAAGATCTTGTTGACAGGTGCCACGGGTTATGTGGGCGGACGATTGATTCCTCTGCTGGAGGATTCCGGTGTCGACCTGCGCTGCTCGACCCGTCGTCCGGGCAGCCTTCGCGATCACGTGGCCCCTACGACCGAAATCATGCAGGCCGATGTGCTGGACGAAGACAGCATGCGGAAAGCTTTGGATGGAGTGCACACAGTTTATTATCTCGTGCACTCGATGGGTTCCAAAGCTGACTTTGAGGAAACTGATCGACAAGCTGCCCAACTGGTTGCACGGTTGTGCACCGAGCAAGGCGTCAAGAAAATCATTTACCTGGGCGGGCTGGGCAATCCCGATCACAACTTGTCCAAACACCTGCGAAGCCGTCAGGA
>CAMYKF010000443.1:0-1924 GCA_947258905.1 uncultured Pirellulaceae bacterium
GGCTGTTGGCGTGGCTGGCCGCTTCCTGGCTGGTCCCTGGTATGGTGAAGCGCGCCATTCCGCAATTGGCCGTGCGGGCGCAGCAAATGGGCGTGGAATTGACCGATTTCACTTTCTCCTCCATCAACGTGTCGCCGTGGCTTAATCAGGTGTCCGTGTATGACTTGAAGACCGCTTTCGATCTGAATCCGGAAGATAATCGCGATTTGAATTCCCAAGTGGAAACGAAAAGGCATGCGGTAAGCCTGCAGAACCCGTTTACGATGCGAGGCAGTCTGCGTGCCGAGGGACTGGAAGTGCGTCTGGATGACTCCGACCTGCCGGCGTCATTGCCGTTCGACCGGTTTACCAACGGTGAAGTCGTTTTGCCGGATTTCCCGATCGCCGAGCCACAAAAGGCGGCGCGGGAAATCCTTGACGGATTGAAAGAGCTGTTTCAGGAAAACGAGGTAACCGGCGAGTTCAAATTTGCCGGTGACGTCAAGATCGAGATCGAGCATGTGTCCAAGACTGCGCGAATGTACACCGAACGGACCAGCCAGGGGACTCGATTGCGGTTTGATCGGGCTGATGTCGAAGACCTCGCTAAAAAAATGAAAGTTGATCTGTCCATGGAACAGATCGATATTGTCTCCGTGTATCCGCTACGGGTCCCGGTGCTGATGATCGTCACCGATACCGCGCGGGACCGGTCGGTGGAGCACGAACCGGATGACATCTGGCGTCAGGACGCTCATCGTCACGTGACCTGGAGTTACCTGCTGGCCAAAAATTTCGGTCCCGAATTTGCCAAACAGGTGACCGATGCCCACGAAATGAAACCCGGCAACACGGAAGACGAACGGGCCATGGACTTTCACAATAATGCGATGGGGCGGCAATGGTTCGCCCACGGAGTGACCGAAGCGGCTATGCCCGAGCGTATTCGCGAAGACCCTGATATCATTCGTCATCCGGATGAAGTAGCTGGATTCGCCGACCGTCTGCGTCGGTAGTACCATAGTACGGAGTTCGATTTGACCTGTAGCCGAAGTTGCAAAACTTCGGGTGTTTGCGGTGGATGCCCGGCCCGAATTCTTGCGAATCCGGCTACCTTGCGCTGTAGTACCAGGATCGGTCATTCACCGGGGAGGTTGAGGCTCCCGAAAATGAATTGAATAACAGATCCAAGCTGGATGCTCGGGAAATCTCGAAACAACGAGGCCGGACTTATGATGTGGAAACGCTATTTGACAGTGGTGGCGGCCCTGGCGGCGATTGGCTGCCCGGTGGTTTCCCTCTGTGCTCAGCAGGATTCGCTCAAGACACAGGTGCATCGGTACCGCGATACGCACGCAATCGAAACGATTGGTCTGCTCAGGCAATTCATGGAGTTACCGAATGTTTCCGCCGATCGGGCCGACGTGCGACTCAATGCAAAATATCTGGTGCAGCAGTTCGCGCAACGCGGGGCCGTGATGGAACTGCTGGAAGTTCCCGGAGCCAATCCGGTTGTGTACGGCGAAATCCGGACACCGGGCGCCGAACGCACGGTACTGATCTACGCCCACTTTGATGGGCAGCCCGTGAATCCGGGACGCTGGCAAACGACCGAGCCGTTCGTACCCGCCTTGTATTCCAAATCCATTCTGGCGGGCGGCTCGCAAATTCCCTGGCCGGCCGCTGGTGTGTCGATTGATCCGGAATGGCGGATCTACGGACGCAGCGCATCGGATGATAAAGCGCCGTTTGTGGCTCTGTTGACCGCGCTGGATGCGCTGCGCGATGCGAATCAGGAATTGACTTCCAACATCAAGTTCTTTTTTGATGGCGAGGAGGAAATCGGCTCGCCGAACATGGAAAGAGTTCTGCAACAACATCGCGACAAGTTTGCCGATGTGGACTTGTGGGTCTTCTGCGACGGGCCCCTGCATCAGAGCGGCCA
>CAMYKF010000443.1:1944-4913 GCA_947258905.1 uncultured Pirellulaceae bacterium
CAGAGCGGCCAGCCCACGTTGTACTACGGAGTGCGCGGCATCACGGCGCTGGAGATCACGGTGTTTGGTGCGAACCGCAATCTGCATTCGGGGCACTATGGCAACTGGGCACCCAACCCCGGCATGCGACTGGCCCGTTTGCTGGCCAGCATGAAAGACGACGGCCGTGTACTGGTCGATGGTTTCTATGAAGACGTCCAGCCACTCAGTCCGGCCGAACAAAGCGCTCTGAACGCGGTTCCCGCGATTGACGACCAATTGCGACGCGAACTGGGACTGCTGGAAACTGAATACAACAATGCACCCTATTTGCAACGCATGCAATTGCCGTCGCTAAACGTGCGGGGACTGGAAAGTGCTACGGTTGGCCGCACCGCTCGCAATGTCGTTCCCAACACCGCGACTGCCTCGATCGATATTCGCCTGGTCAAAGGCAACAATCCGGAGCGGATGTTGAGACTGATCGAGCAACATATCGAGCGAGAGGGCTATTTCATCACCCGACAGCCGCCAACCGCCGCTGAGCGACAGCGGCACGCCCGGATCGCCATGGTGACTCGCAAGGTCGGCTATCCGGCCGCCCGCACCGCGATGGACCATCCGGCGGTCCAGCCACTGGTCGAATCGGTGACTGCCATGATCGACCAGGACCAACAATTGGTGCAGATTCCGGGTCTGGGCGGGTCCCTGCCCCTGTACCTGATCACCGAGGGCGAGCAGAAACCGCTGGTTATTCTGCCGCTGGCCAATTACGACAATAACCAGCATGCTCCGGACGAAAATCTGCGATTGGGCAATTTTTGGTACGGGATCGACGCCATGACCGCAATATTGACGATGCCCTGACGAACAGCCCCTATGTTCGCCCTTGCCCGAATTCTGATTGTTTCCTGTGTGGTTGGCCTGGTCACGTGTTTAGTGGCCGTGGGGGCCGTCGGTCTGATGACCGGAGTGCCGCTGGCTTTTCTCGAGATTTTGCCCGGAGATGAACTGGCCGAGTTGCGTCGGTTGCCCCGCGATTTGACGCTGGCCGGATTCGGTGGATTCGCGATTGGCTGGCTGGGCGGATTCGCGTCCCAGTTAACGGGGGGCCGAATCAACTATGTGATCAGTACGATCATCGTGGCAACCTGTTGCTTGTTGACGATCAAATGGACCCATCCGGGAATGAACGTCAACGTCGACTCCGGAATTCTGGACTATCTCGAATCCTACCGGCTAACGCTGCTTGCCGGTCTGGGCAGCGCGATTGGGGTCGCCATTCTGGGCTTCATGCTGAAGCCGTTTCGGCGGAACGGGTCTGGCAAGGACCAGAGTTGATGTGGCGGTTCTGGAGAGCCATCGTCCATGGCTTTTGAAGCCAGTGCGATCACTGTCGATCTCTGTGAAACCGGGCACTTTCTGTTCCCGGACTGCCAGGGTTTGTTTACTTGCAGAGTGGATCAAGTACATTGGAGCTTTGACGCGGATGGCAGTGGCTTGTTCCCGGCCTGTCTGCCCGTACTCTTCCACACTCCGAATGAGGCATCAGAGTAAGATGAAAAAAACCATCGTCGCTTCCACGGCAATTTTTGCCTTGGGGCTTTTGATCATTTCGCAGTTGAGCGCTGGCGAACCTGTCGTTGGCGAGTGGTCGGCCCAGCCGGCCAACCAGGAACTCTCGGCCCCGGCTCCCTTGCGTGCCCCGGCGTTGAATCCGCCGAACCCGCCGCAGGAAGTTCCATCACCGGTCCAGCAAGTTCAGGATGCCTCGCCGTCCGATATAGCTCCCGGCACGCCGCCACAGTCGGTCCTGCAAACGGCACCTCCCAACGCGTTTGTTCCCGGGCCAGTCGTGGCAGAGGCGCCTTGTGGATGTTGTTGCTGCACGCCGTGCTGCTGCCCGGTTCCCACGACGATTTGCCTGGTCGAGCCGTGCGGATGCGCCAGTCACGAAATCTGCGTTAACGTGCCGCCGTGCTGTGTCGGTGAAGCCCCGCAGGTCCGCTGGCGCAACGGCATTCTGGGCCGCAAGATCGCTCACCTGTGCTGGCCCTGCTGTGGCAAACGCGTCAAGGTGATCATTCGCGTTTTGTGCGGTCCCCGCGTTATCGAATTGAATTGATGCGACGACAGGTCATTGTTATTTGAATGAGGCAGGAACCACAGATCATGGTTCCTGCCTTTTTTTCGCAACGGTAATCGAAGACCGTTCAGCGGTCTCTGATTTTCTGATCCTCCATCGCGCCGATACGCTGGTCCTGCGCCATGATTTCCTCGGCCAGCCGATCGATTTGCCGTTGCAGGCTGTCCACCAGCGTCAACACGTTTTCTGGATTATCGAGCAACTCAAGTTCCAGTTGAGCAAGTTTGTACTTGAGTTCCGATCGTGACAATTCCAGATCGTTCACAGCCTCTCCCCTGCTCTTTCGCGCGGCAAGAAAATCGTATTGGAATTTTGCCAGGTCGATCTTTTCTGCGGCGTAGCGCTTGCGAATTTCCTCGGGGCTTCCCGTCGATGGCGTGGTTGCGTGGGAGAACTGGACTTCGGCTATTTCGACGTTGGACCGCAGACGCTCCATTGCGGTCTCGGAAATCTGTTTCATCGTCACAATTATCTGTCGCTCATCATCGGTGAGCGATGCCGGTATCGACTCGGCGACCTCCTTGTTGAATTGCTGAGCCCATTGCAGTTCGGTTTCGGCCAGCTGCAAATTCAATCGAGCGTATTCCAGCCGCAAATCATAGGTAGATTTCTGCTCTTGCACGGCAGCGGTATCCTGCGCCAATCCGGTTTCGGCGATCACCGTGGCTGCTATGGTGCTGATCAGCAGGACAAGCCAATGCCGCAAACGGGGTTTTCGAGGATTCTGGTTCATATCACTACCTCCGGGTGTCGGGCCAGGTTCATGTGCCCCCCAATAAGGGCAAACGGCGCGCCGTGCACGTTTCCCACACGGCTGCCATGCCGGGTTGCGCGCGGGGTGAGC
>CAMYKF010000444.1 GCA_947258905.1 uncultured Pirellulaceae bacterium
TGAATTCCAGCCAGTAGCAATCCCGACATGTTTGAACGCCGTTCCCTTAAGTTCCCCATTACCGTCGGCGTGACCATGATCGTCACGCTGGTGGTGCTGATCGTGGGCTGGATATTGCTGGCCGTGTTCGGTGCCACGCGGGAAAGCCAGAATGCGCCGGTGTACTGGACGGTGTTGACCGTGGGTACAGCCCTGTTCGTGTTGTTGCTGGTTGGCGTCGTGATTTATCTGGTGTTGTCGATCAAGGCCGTAAACCTCAACCGGCGGCAGTCCAATTTCGTTGACAGTGTCACGCACGAATTAAAGAGCCCGATTGCATCGTTGAAGCTGTATTTGCAAACCATGGGTATGCGGCACGTGAACGAGGCGGAACGCAAGGGCTTTGTCAAATTCATGCTGGAGGACGTCGAGCGACTCGATACGCTGATCACCCATTTGCTGGCTGTCGGTACGATCGCCCAGGACGCCGCAACCAAGGAAATCGAAGCCGTTCAACTGGACGAACTGGTACGGGAGATTTCCGAATCGGTGTGTGCACGCCACCAGCAGGAAAGCGAAGTCGTCCAGCTGGAATTGGTGCCCTGTGTCGTGCAATCCAATCGTGTAGACCTCGACATGATTATTCGCAACCTCGTCGACAACGCGGTTAAATATGCCGGCGAGTCACCACGCGTCAATGTGCAGCTGACTTCCACACCGCAGCATGCCATCCTGCAGGTCTCCGACAACGGCAATGGCATACCGCGGCATATGCGACGCAAGATCTTTGGGCGCTTTGTGAGACTCGGTTCGGAACTGGAGCGCGAACGGCCAGGTACGGGCCTCGGACTGTACATTGTCAGCACTCTGGTGAGGAGCATGGGCGGCGAAGTAGAGGTCACGGATTCCCGCGATGGCGGAGCGAAATTCACAGTCAAGCTGCCCTCGATTTCGCACCAGGAGCCGGCGGCTCGCGAATCCGCGCCCGCCGCTTCGCCACAACTCAAGACGGCGGTTTCATGAGTGACTCCCGACACATTCTGATCGTCGAGGATGAACATCACCTGGCGGTTGGCATCAAATACAATCTGGAAGCCGAAGACTATCGCGTGACGATGGTCAATGATGGCCGCAAGGCCCTGCAACTGTTCCACAATGACCCGCCGCCGGATGTGGATTTGATCGTGCTGGATTTGATGCTGCCCGGCATGAGCGGGTATGCTCTGTGCGAACAACTGCGCAAGGACGGGATCAACATTCCCATTCTGATCCTCAGCGCCCGCACCCTGGCCGAAGACAAGGCGCGCGGGTTCGATGTGGGAGCCAACCAGTACCTGGTCAAGCCATTCGAGCTGGAGGAGTTGCTGAGCCGCATCAAGAATTTGCTGACGATTGGCAATAGCCGCTTCGCCCGCCCGGAGACGACCGATGGCGAAGCGATCGAGGGAGACCAGTACGAATTCGGCGACTGCAAAATCGATTTTCGCACCTACGAAGTGCAGGTGCGTGGCGAGGCGGCTCGCCTGACGGCGTTGCAAATGAAATTGCTGAGGTACTTTATTGCCAACGAGGGACGTGTGATTCCCCGGCACGAGTTGCTGGAGAACGTGTGGGAGATGCCCGGCAACGTGCAAACCCGGGCACCGGATCAGTTCATCAGCCTGCTCCGCAAGACCTTTGAGCAGGACCCCGCCTCGCCCCGCCACTTTCTCACCATCCGCGACGCCGGTTATCGGTTTATTGCCACGCCGCAGGAAAACGCCTGACTGGCAGCAAATAATGACACGTGGAAATCGGCGTCAGGGGGCAGCAATTGTGCTGCAGGGTTGCTCGGACACCGTTTCGTCATCGCGCTGCGCGGCTGGGTACGCATCCCGTCGGGCCCGTTGGGGTTGTCTGTTGGGTGACGTTGAGCAACCCAGGGTTCAAGAACCCTGGGCTATTGATCGAACCCGGTTGGGGTTCACGCATGCCCGTCCTGATGATCCAGTTCATCCTGTCAAAAACCAATGCTCAATCCTGGCGGTCAGCCAATTTCTTCTCGGCAGCCTCGATGGCTGCGTTGACTCGGTCGTCCTGATCGAAGTGCTCGTCGTAAATGTGTTTGCGCAAATCATCGCGCGAAGAAAATACGGCACCGCATTCTCCGCACTCGTATTCTTTTCTTTCAGCGCTGGACATGTTGATCCTCCATTCAGCTCTGCGTTAATAGAAAGACTCCTGCCTGCCAGTGGCACCGCATTCCCGCGCGAATTTCCCCGATGGAGAATTCGGCCATCAGGCAGGTGGATTGGAGGCTGAGTCGCCGTGTTTCCCAGTGTTACCAACTTCTTGCATGGCCTCGTTGCCGGTCTTCACGACCAGCCAGATAATCAGGCCGGAGATAACCAATTTGCCCACGTTGAGAGACAACAACAGATCCGCCACCAGACCGAGCACTAACAGGCCCATGGTTGCCATGATTACCGGACGGCTTTTCAGCGTCAGCGTCAGAATGCCCAGCACCACAAACGTGGCACAAATGCCAAGTGGCACGGCCAGCACTGACGGGGAAAGGTCGATGGTGGGGTCCCGTTGGGCCAAGACGTATGTCCAGATCGACATTGCTGCGCCAATCAAACCGATTCCGATGGCAAAGATGCCCAGGTCATTAACCTTGCTGCGCATGTCAGCATCCCGATTTCGTGAATCGCCTGCCGTCAATCCTGGCGGTTAGCTTTTTTTTTCCGGCGGCATCGACCGCCGCATTGACTCGGTGGGCAGACTGTCGGTATTTGGTACCACTGCAGGCTCGCCCGGCAGTCCTCACTCCCGGATTGTACTGCAGGTTAGCCAGCAGTGGCACCAAACGATCACAAAAGACACGGTATAACCGAAGTTGAAGGTCAGGCCACCTTTTTTGCTTCCCTGGCTTTTTCACTCGGGGTGCGGATGTTCCACACCAGACCCAGCCAGCTCATGACCTTGATCACCATGTAACTGGTGTGAAAATGTGGCAAATCGAATTCACCGACCAGGTCACGTGATGCGTCAAAAAGATCCGGGCCAGACCGCCCCACAGGAATCCCAGCAAAACGCCTTTCCAGCTGAGCGTCAACAAGCCGCCCAGAACCGCCGGAATGAACAAGCTGGCCAAAATCCACCAAACGTAGTTGCGGCTAATCGTCTTCATGCCGCGAATATTCATGAGGTCAGGGACGTATCTGCTGATCGTTGCTTCATCCCAGTTTTTCTGAAACAACCATCCCGTATGCGCGTGCCAGAATCCCTTGACGGCATTCAACCAGCCACTGCCGTGCAGGTGGGGAGAATGCGGATCGCCTTCCTGATCACTGTGCTGATGATGTTTGCGATGCACCGCGCACCACGCCAGCGGTGGGCCTTCGATGGCCAGTGAGCCCAGACCGGCCCATGCCAGTCGTACCCAGTCGTACGTATCGAACGAGCGGTGAGTCAGCATGCGATGAAATCCCACGGTGATGCCCAGTCCGGTTAACAACCAGCCGCCGATCAGCATGCCCAGAAACAGGGGACTGATCCAGGCGAATTGCCAGGCCAGTACAATGGCCAGCACGAATCCCAGAAACGGACCAATTACCGCAATAGAAACCACGATTTTTTGCGGTAGCGATGCTCGCCCGTCGTCGTGGTCATGATCCTGGTGAGGGTCGTGTATGCGGGCGGGAGTTTGCTTGTCGGTTGCAAGTCGTGTTTCGCGTTCGTTGGCTGGTTCGGGTCGTGAAGTCGGTTCGCGACGCGGCGGGGTAACAATCGTTGACATAATTCTCTCTCAGCGCTACTTCCCTGGATACATGAATTGCCCGTCAGTAATTGACGAGTAGCAACAGGCCGCAAATTGTAGGCAACATCGGACCAGGTACCGCTACCACTGTGTCTGAGTCGTGTAAAAGTTGTGTAATCTTCGGCGGCCAGAGCTCTTGAGCACGCTTTTTGCCGCGTATTCCTGCCAGCATCCGGCGCATCCGGCCTGTGGATTCGCGAAACAAAAGCCAGCATCAACCGGCACTGCG
>CAMYKF010000445.1 GCA_947258905.1 uncultured Pirellulaceae bacterium
CATCAGGCTCTCTTTGCCATCGACCATCAATATCCCTGAGAAGGAGTCACGAAATCGCGAGCCGGCAAACGGGCGACGGCCGAAACGATTCAACGAACAGCGAAAACCTACGACAAACATCGAGGCAATGAAAACCTGGAGTTGGCCGAACGCTCGCGACACGTCTGCATGGGGCCTATCATCTGGCACAACCGGGTTGATCGGCATGTTGTGACTTTCGCCGCATTGCAGCGAGGTAGGCTCCAATGGTTAGGATCTAGTGTAGGCTTTAGTAAGATCGACTAGGTTCTACGCTGAAGAGACCGTTCCAACATGACTGCAAAAACCGAAAGAATCCTTGAGCAAATCAGAGAGGCTGGTGTCGTCGGCGCCGGCGGTGCGGGATTTCCGACGTACAAGAAGTTGGATGCTCAAGTCGAGCACGTCATCGCCAACGGTGCCGAATGTGAGCCCTTGCTGCAGAAAGACCGCGAGTCGATGTTACAGGAGCCAGAGGCGTTCTTTCGCGGACTGCAGATCATGCAGGAATTGACGTCGGCTCGGCAAGTGACCATCGCCGTCAAGCGAAAAAACGAAGATGTGGCTGCGGGGATGCGGAATCAGGCAGATGCAGCGGGATTCAAAACGTTCGTCTACGAAGACGTCTACCCTGCGGGCGACGAGTACATCCTGGTTTACGAAATCTCGGGTCGACAGATACCGCCTGGTGGAATCCCATTATCGGTTGGCTGTGTTGTGGACAATGTCGAAACGATCATCAACATTGCACACGCCGCTGAGGGCAAACCGGTGACCGAAAAGTACATCAGCATCGTGGGAGCCGTTGCAGAGCCGTTGACGACCGTCGTTCCCGTAGGCACCAGTATTGCGGATTGCATTGGACTGGCAGGCGGCCCCATCTGCGAGGATCCCATCGCGTTGACCGGCGGCGTCATGATGGGCGGAGTGACGAGCAATTTTGCGGATCCGGTTGCCAAGACAATGGGCGGCATTATCGTGTTGCCGTCGGATCATTACCTGGTCCGCCGCAAGACGGAATCAAAGGCAACGTACACCCGGATCGGCCACGGCCAGTGCGATCAGTGTTCGTTGTGCACCGAGCTTTGCCCGCGATACATCCTGGGCTACCCGATCGAACCGCACAAGGTAATGCGAACGCTGTTGATGACCGGCGAGCAAAAGCAGCGTGGCAGCTTGTGGGCGCAGTATTGTTGCGAGTGTAACGTATGCTCGTTGATTGCGTGTCCGGAACAATTGGATCCAATGAACATCTGCGTCGATGCAAAAGCAATCCTGCGAGAAAACCAGGACGGGCGAACCGAAGCAGAATTGGAAAGCTTGTTCCGGCCTGCCCACCCGGCCCGCAAAGGACGCGAGATTCCAATCAGCACTCTTTATACACGTTTGGGTCTGAAGCCTTATGACCGCAAGGCGAACTTCGTCAAGACCGAGTGGCAGCCCGATTGCGTCACCATTCCGCTTAACTCGCACATCGGCCAGCCGGCTGAACCGACTGTCCGTGAGGGGATGTCGGTGCGGCGCGGGGATGTGATCGGCAGCGTCGACGACGACCAACTAGGCTGCCCAGTCCACGCAAGCATCGACGGGCGCGTAACGAGTATCGGCCCCAGCGGCGTTACCATTATCAAGTAGAAACTGAAAAGGCAGCATACATGCACAACGGCACCGCAATTGGCATCGTCGAAACGTCGAGCATTGCCAAGGGTTTTGAAATCGCAGACCTGTTTCTCATCGATATGGGCAACCGCCAGACTGCCGGGGCCGTGGCACGATTCGCAGTTGACCAGGGGCAGACCGGTGTCCGAGGCGATCTGCTCGCCGTGGACCGAGTGCTGAAAATCATTCAGAATCTGATCGTGCTTATGGCATTTGACAAGGCAGTTTTCATCGCCGATATAGTCGGCATCGAGCCGGCCGACGAGCATCCGCTCGTATTCCCTGACCGGCATGATCTGCTGGTCAGAGCGCAGATAGTGCAGATCGGAACAGGCGGCCAGAAGGGTGAGACTCAACAGTGCCAATAACGCATACTTCAAAACGCACACTCCCGGGCGATCCGAATCCGCCCAAAAACCAGGAAATCCCAAACCAGGGGCTTGACCCGGGTTAGAACATCGTCCCAACAACAACCCCAAGGGCCGACAGGGGGCCGGAATCGCTCATGCCGTCGACGGCCTTTTCAACCTTGTGCAGAGTTGTCGCAGCATCCCTGTAGAGGGTATCCTCATTGACGAGTCGGCCCAGCGTACCTTCACCTTTGTCAATTTTGGCGGCGATGCTGTTGACCTTCTCGAGGGTGGCATAAGCCTCATCGTAAAGGGCGTCTTCATTGACCAGCTTGCCGAGGGTGCCGGTCCCCTCATTAGCCTTGGCGGAAACTTCACGCAGGTTGGCAAAGGTGTCGTTGGCGTTGACATACAGGGTGTCCTCGGCAATCAGCCGGCCGAGGGTTCCCTTCCCCTGCTTCACCTGGGCGACGATGTCCTTGAGGTCACCGACGGTAACCACAGCGTCGTCATACAGGGTCGAATCGGTCATCAGACGCCCGATCGTCCCCTCCCCCTGGTCCATGCGGGCCATAACCGCCTTGAGATCGACGACCGCCTCCTGCACATCGTGGTACAGGTCGGGATCGTTGACCAGCAGGCCGAACGTCCCTTCGCCACTGTCAATTTTACGCATGATATTGTCGAGTTTCGATACGGCATTGACGATGGAATCCCGGCTTTCGTCCACCAGGTCGCCGATCTGCCCGAACACCCGGTTCTGGTTGCGGTCCAGATTGGTGATCAACTGATTGACGGTCGCCCGCTCCAACGTTTTAACAGAACTGCCGGGCTCCAGCAAAGCCGCATCGTCCGACCCGAAGGAAACTCCGAGAAATTGCCCCCCCAGCAGATTGGTCTGCTGGATTTCGGCAGTGGAGTCCTCGCG
>CAMYKF010000446.1 GCA_947258905.1 uncultured Pirellulaceae bacterium
CGCCGGTTCCTCGGGGAACGGGAACTGCGCCATCGGCGCCCAGCATGACGGCGAGACCGACAAGGCCGACACCGATGGCTATGATGCGCAGGCGCGGCGTCGGCCAGCCCATGACGTAGCGGCCGATCAGCGTGCTCCAGACCGGTGTCAGGAAGAACAGGAGAATGATGATCGCGACGCGCCCGTAGATGAACCCGACCGAGTAGAGCACGAACGCGACACCGCCAAGGGCAATGGATAGAAGCGCCAAGGGGCTGGCCGCGACCAGACGCTGCCGGCCAACTATTCCGAATGGCGCCAGCAGAACCGTTCCAGCAGCGACGATCGCCAGTGTTCCCCATGCGCCGGGCAGGGCAGTTTCGGCAAGATGACGCACCGGCAGCCAGTAAAGGCCCCAGAGCGCACCTGTCGCGACGACAATCAATGTGGCGAGAAATGTCGTTCGATCACTATCCATGAAAAAAGAACTAATGCTCCGATAAACGATCCCATTCGGGTCAATCCACTCTTCGAAACGCCACGCCATTATGGACGTCGAAGGTAAGCAGTTTTCACGAACCGCCAGCAAGCTTTCGAGTGAACAGAAGATAGATCGTCTGGCGCGATTTGAGGGCACCTATTGCGGGATTTTTAGACGCATCACGTTCAAGATCGGTTGCCCGCAAGGGCGTGCTGGTTCGGGTCCGGCCAGGGACACCAAGAATATCAATTGTCTGACGTCAGCCCCTGGTGTCCTCCTCATTGGCCAGGAAGTTGGCGCAGCGGATCATATCGTCTACAAGCTCATACTCGGGCAACCCGATCCGTCGCCAGTTGCTTACGTCAATCCGGTCCAGAACTTGCGAATGCTCGCCCGTAGTCCCACGTGCCTGGCAGTTGCGTTCGCGGCACAGACCATCGATTTCCTCAAATCCGATCGTTTCGATCAGCTTTGGTACCTTGATGTGCACACTGCCGCGCATCCCTGTTCCGATATTGGAGGGACAACAGGTTACCGCGCCAAATTTCGGGTGCATCATAAAGACCTCGTCGATGCCGGTAATGGCTCTGACGCCGTCCTCAATGATCTTCGCCCCGGCGCTCAGGCGCGCGAAAACGGCCTTCACGTCTCCATCCGGTTCCATTGAGATGATCCGGAGATGGTCGCCTTCGTTCACCCAATTAACAAAAGTCTTTGCATTGTTCAGATAGACGCCGCGCCCATGCGGCCAGTGTTCGTGATAGCCGCTGGCCGCCTGCATCCGATCGCTGCCGCGGAAGAGAAAGTGGTCATCGATCAATGCTTGCCGTTGCGCGTCCGACATCGTGGTATGCAAAAAGAATTCGCCGGCAAGGTCGGAACCGATCGGGATTCTCCGATATACTTTGGCCATCAGGGCGGCGATCTCCTCGCGGCTTTCCCGTGACCCACCTGGATTTAGAGGAAACATTGACAGATTGCGGGCTATCCGGATGCGGGTCGAGATGATCTTGTCCTTGGCGCTGTCGCTGAGGTCGGCGCTGATCTTGGCCGGGTCCATCCGTTCCGACGGCGAACCGTCCAATGCGCTTCCCTCCTGCATGGAAAAACCCGTGTGGTATTTTTCAATGACCGGATGGAAAAAGTCCCGGAAATCATCGTAGGATTCCTTGTCGCCTGCATGGCAGCCGACAAAGCTCTCGGGATAGATTACGCCGGTGTTAATTGCCCGCGCCAGCGTCCACTTGGCTGGACCGCTGCTGACCACATTCTTGTATTTGTCCCAGACTTCCCGCGTGCAAACCTGGGCGCAAAGCGAGGTATGCCTGGCCGCACGAGCCGCAGCCAGCTTCTCAGCGGGATATTCATCCCTGGCAAGCGACTTATCAAGCTTCAAGTCGTAGTCAGGATCGTAACCAGGCTTTTTGCCAAATTGCATCTTGTACTCCCCGGAAAGCGCGATCAGAATTACCTGATCATTCAAAAGCATGTCATTTCATCGAAAATTCTTGCTGCAGCACCTTGCCGGTTTCCGGTGAAGTTGGAAAGCATACCAATAAAGCGTAGGATCGTTCATGATGAAGGAGTAATATCATGTGCGCAGTACCGCCGATCCTGCTCGCTGTTGGTTTATGGACAGCGGCAACCGGGGCCGGTAATGCCGCCAATTTCGGTGCCATTGCCAGTTCGCCGTCAAACGGTGCCTGGGGTGTTAGCTACAACGCGGCAACCCCTGCCGGAGCAAACGAAGTCGCACTGAATTATTGCAGCGGCTTTGCCGGGTCGTCTTCGCGGGGGCTGAAGCCAAATCGTTTGAATGCCATCAATCGCCGCTGTTGGGGCGTGGCCTTTTCTGCCTTGCTGCGTAAAGGTTCGGGCCAGTCCTGCCACAGTTCATCGAACACCGATTGATGAAAATCACGTGGCAAGAACGAGTAATTCAAAAGCAGGTCGCGGCCCGTTTCGATATCGTTTATTGACTCCTGAGCCGACAAACTGAGGGCGGGCAGGCAAATCACGATACAGCACGTTAGTGTACGTAGTAGTCGGTTCATAACGAGGAGTCGCGTACACGAAAAAGCAATTGGAGTCATCCGGTCAACAGATAACCGCAGTGATCCGGTCGGGATCACCCTGGCAGCATTTCAATCATGTTAGGCACACCGGAAGCTCTCTGGCAAATCGTTCAGTAAGAAAACCTGTGATTCCCGCTGGGTGCGGCACACAGTTCTGATTATTTTTTGTCGTTCAAAACATGCAAGCAAATCCTCCTCGGCACCCACGAAGACACAGGCATCGTGCGGTCTTACAGAAAAAATGCCGGCTTGCCAGTTCTTAATCGCGGTCAAACAGGCCAACGTTTGGACGCGGTTTCCGTTGCATCGACAGGGTTGTCATCTGAGCAAGATTCCGGCACCTACGTCAACGGGATTTGATGCCCATCGAGGGGTACCGCAAGTCATCCGGGCAAATCCTTTCG
>CAMYKF010000447.1 GCA_947258905.1 uncultured Pirellulaceae bacterium
ATCGCCGGACTGTTCGCGTTGGGTTCTTAATTTTTTACTGAAGGCGAATATGGTCCAGATAAACTGTTCGCGTTTGTTTCGGGGATACAGCAAAAAGACTCATGGCGGATATTTGTTGCAATTCAAGGGTTCTGTTTCGCGGCGCCGCTGAGATGTCGGCCAGGGAAATCCGGATCTCGTTCTTGCCTGGAGACAGGCTGATGACCCGATTGAAGCGATCATAATAGTCGTTGTTATGTTCCGCATCCTGGACCTTGACCGTGACGTCCAGGCTTGTTTCGCCTGCGAGAAAAACATCCATCGCCAATTCCTTCCAGCGAGACCAGTCGGCAACAGGTTCGATCAGCGAGACTCCCGGAAACTGTTTGCCGGCAGTCAATTCGACTTCCAGTGCCCAGGTGCCATCGGTGACAAACTTCCGGACTCGCCTCATTTGAGAATCGCCACTTGACCAGCGAAACAGCTCAAGTGGCGATTCAAAGGAAGCCAGCTGCGGCATCTCTCGTCGCTGGTTGACAGCGTCGATCAGGCACAGTGTTGGCCTTGCGGACCCCAGCAAGATCATCAGGCAGCCAAGCGCGATCAGGCCAACGCGACGCGCGCGAGCCATGTCGTTCGGAAGACTGACCCAGAGGATTCCGGCCAGCCCACCACTCACGTCAGCCAGTAAATCGTGCCAGCTGGCGGTGCGTCCAGCAAGGAACGACTGCAAGAACTCGGTTAATAACCCAAAACCACTAACGAGGAACCAGCTCACTAGTATCAATACAATCCGTGGCTGCTGCGTACGGGCGTTCAACACATGAAATACGACTGCACCCATAACAGCAAATCCGGCCACGTGCAGGAAATCCGTCAGGCTGCCCGCTATCCGCCCGGCATTGGGCAGCGGCACCAGTAGCCCGGCGGTCATAAGCAGAGCAGCCGCAATCAATGTTTTCTTCGACGCCCAGAAGTAGTTCGGGGAGTCTTCGTCAGTGGTTGCGGCTTGCATATTGACTCGTTTGTGGGCAGCCGGTCGCCTATCCAGCACAGTATGCATCAATGTGCGAGACGTGTCACTGCATACCGTGGTGGGCGGCCGCCAATCAACCGACGGTGTTTACCGTGTTTTTGTTCGAGACCAGACGATGAAACGCATTCCTCGTGCTATGCTTCCCCCTTCCTGAGCCCAACGGATTTTGTCCAATTTCCGTCGTTGGTCAGCGAATACACTGGAAGCTCAACTCAGTGTCTTTTTTGCCGGGGAGAAACGATGGACTTTGGTGGTGGATTCGCAGCAGGCATCGCGGCCGGCATGGGTTCGGGCATGGCGATTGGCGTGCCGTCCGGGCAGAATCAGACAAGGCAACGGGTCCGCGACTATATCGAGCGCGAGGGAATGACCTTGCAGGATCGCTTTGGCAAGCCCGTCAAAGTCGATGATTTTCTTGACGATGCGTGCGGTACATCAACCGTCTGTTGTTCCCGAACCAAAACCCTGGCATGGATCGGCTTGCTGCTGGGGGTGGCTTTCGCTGCCGGCTTGCTGATCTATTTGTTGCGCTAGATGGAGCCGCGCCCCTGCTCAAGGATCGTCTTGTAATTGATGATTCGAATTGCACTGAACGCACTTGTTTACGACAATCGTCTGCGCGAATGGCGCTAGCAGGTACGTCTCAGTTCGGCAGTTCGGCAATTTGGCGATAGAATTGCAGTGAGCCGAAGTCGCTTATCCGGGATGTCTCCTTTTTTTCGCGTGCGCAAAACGCCCAAGAGCCAAATGCCGGACGACAGCATTATCCTGGTCTATTCCATTCACAAATCAGGGACGATGTTCCTCCACCGTTTACTCGGCAGGATTTCGCGTGCGTACGGAATCAGGCATGCAAGCGCCAATTACCGTCGTTGTTTGAAGCAAATCGAGGCAACCAGCTGGCAGGCGTTCATCGAAGAATGCCGGGTGGCAACCTGTTTTGGTCCGATTCGGCAAGGTCTGTTCGCGCCAATGTTTCCGCGACAACTGGACAGATACAGGATACTGTTGCATGTAAGAGATCCGCGTGACGTCTTGACTTCCGACTATTTTTCGCGCGTATACAGTCACCCTGGAGGTCGGCTGGGGCCGTCGTTCAAATCGCGAATAGAATGGCGGCGGAAAGGAATTGATGCGTCTGTCCTTTCGCGAGTGGAACTGTTTCGTCGGCGTTACAGCACGCTGGCCGATATGTTGTGCGGGAGGGACAACGTTACCATTGTCAAGTATGAAAAAATGGTGACGGATTTTCCCGAATGGCTCGATCAGGTGTTGAACAGCTTTCGCCATCTTGCACCCGCCAAAAGATTTCGTTTTCGGGGTGTGGATGATCCTCATGAGGCGATAAGCCAGCGACTGAAGGAAAAATTCGGGCACACATTCCTGCGCCGTGGCGACAGGAAATGGCGACACAAACGACAGGTGACTCCAGGGGACCATCTGCGCAAGTTGAACCGCGATACCATTGAACAACTCAATCGTGAATTCAGCAGTGTTCTGTCAACGTTCGGCTATGATGTCTGCCCGGGTGAATAACAGGTCTCGACATATCAGAAGGTGTACCAGGTCCGGATGAAGACGGCTGGCTCGATTCGCCAGGGAAACTTTGCACTATTTCCGAGAGAGGCGGGAATGCGAACTGAAATACGGCGAGCCGACCCGGGCCACGAATTTGAGACGCCTGAACGCTGCCTGATTTTGGAAATTGCCAATGATGAAGGTGACGATGAGTTGTCAATTTCCCGAGCGCGTGTTCCGCCGGGTGTTACCACGGAGTGGCATGAACTGAGGAACACGAATGAACGGTACGTAATCGTGGGGTTCTTCGGGGAATTTAGTGGCAAATTCTCGTGACCCTCCCGCCGGGAGGGTCGCCAATCCCGACCTGACGGGATGGCGGGGAGGGCCACTCTCATATCAT
>CAMYKF010000448.1 GCA_947258905.1 uncultured Pirellulaceae bacterium
TTTTAGTGCCTGCGTCGTTGTACCGCACAGGTTAGCTGGTGGCGGCTGGTGGTGTCTCGCGGTTATAGGCCTGGCGATGTGGCGGTAGTTCGGGTTGAGACTGCGGGTCTCACGACTTGCGTCAGGTTTTTCAGTGGACGTTTCGAAAGTCGTGTGACTTTCGCTACGGATTGGCGGGACTTTCGAGAGTCTCACGACTTTCGCACGTTTGGATTGGCAGGATTTCGCAAGTCGATGTCGTCGGAACACACGCAACAACAGGATTCCGAACAGCTACGGGCCGCTCGGGACCTCAGTCTCAAGCCGAAATCGGCACCGGCCAGTGTGCCGGGCTATACGATCGAATCGCTGCTGGGCACCGGCGCTTACGGCGAAGTCTGGATGGCGCGGGATCAAAAAACGGGCCGACGTGTTGCCGTGAAGTTCTACACGCGTCAAACGTCGCTGGACTTTTCGCTGTTGTCGCGAGAAGTTGAAAAGCTGGTGTTCCTGTCGGCCGACCGCTACGTCGTGCAATTGCTGGATGTGGGCTGGGATGCCAAACCGCCGTACTACGTGATGGACTTCATCGAAAACGGCTCGCTGGAAGACGAACTGAAGCGTCGCGGTATGATGCCGGTCGAGGAAGCGGTCGAATTGATCGAGGAAATCTGCATCGGTCTGATGCACTTGCATGGCAAAGGCGTCCTGCATTGCGACCTGAAGCCCGGAAACGTACTGCTGGATCAGGACAAGAAACCCCGGCTGGCGGATTTCGGCCAGTCACGCTTGAGTCACGAACAGGCACCGGCCCTGGGGACACTGTTTTTCATGGCGCCCGAACAGGCCGACTTGCGCGCCACACCCGACGCACGATGGGACGTCTATGCGCTGGGAGCACTGCTGTATTGCATGCTCACCGGCGAACCGCCTTTTCGCGACGAATCCATGTTCAAGCGGATTGAATCCCCGGAAGCCATCGAGGACCGCCTGCATCATTATCGCAAACTGATTGCCCAGGCACCGATGCCTTCGCGACATCGCAAGGTGCGGGGGGTCGACCGCAATCTGGCCGATATCATTGACCGCTGCATTCACCGTGACCCGAAACAACGCTACCCGAGTGTGCAAAGTGTTTTTCAGGCCTTGCGACAGCGGGACCATGCCCACGCCCGCCGTCCGCTAATGATTCTCGGCCTGATTGGCCCCTTGCTACTGCTGGCCGTGATGACCCTGTTCGGCTGGAACGCCTATCGGGATGCTATTGCGCAAACCGACCAGACCATCACCAAACAGACACTGAAAAGCAATCAGTGGATTGCCCAGCTGGCCGCACGCTCGGCGGCCGAGCAAATGGACAACTTCTTTCGCGTGTTGAATGAAACGGCGGAGGATCCCGATCTGCGCCGCGAGGTGTCGCAAATTATCAATGACGGTGCGATTCGCGACATGATCGCACCGCTGACCAATCCGGCGGACAACGAGAACGAAGGAATGGACAGTCAGCGTGATCTTCTTATCGACAACGGCGAGCTGATTCAACTCAAAAACGAATGGCTAAAAACCAGACTGGAAGACGCTTCCTATCCCACCGCCGCCAGCTGGTTCATTTGCGATTACACGGGCACCCAAATTACATCGGTGTTTCGCGACAAGGAGACGAAAAACACGATTGGCAAGAACTTTGCCTACCGGTCCTACTTTACCGGTCGCGATCAGGCAGCCCGTACGGAGAACAACGGAACCGTCGAGTTCGATATTTCAACCGATCCGGACTCGCGCGAACACATTGTGCAACCAACGCTGTCAGCGATTTTTCAGAGCAAGGCAACCCGCAAATGGAAAATCGCGTTTTCCACACCTTTGTACTGGCCTGACGAATCGGGCGAACAACAGTTTCTCGGGATTCTGGCGGTCACAGCCGACATGGGCTCTTTTATCGAATTCGCCGACACAGCGGACCAATACGTCATGCTGGTCGACGGTCGCGAAGGGGAGTACCGCGGCACCGTCCTGGAACACCCGCTGCTGCGTTTGCTGACGACATCAAACCGCGACATCATTTTGCCAAGTGAACTAACGACACGTCGCGTCGCGGGTGATGTGCTGGATGCATTTGAGGTGAATCAAAAAGACCTTGTGCCATTTCACGATCCGATCGGAGACGACCCCGCGGGCGTTGATTATCGCCGCGACTGGATTGCCTCGTGGGCCGATGTGCGGCGTCGAACCGGGCCCGTCAACGGATCAGACGAGCGAATCAACACGGGATTCAAGGCCATCGCGGTGGTCGATCGTGACCAGACGCTCGAGCCATCCCGCACGCTGGGTACGCGACTGGCCCGTATGGGGACTCTGGCCCTCACGTTCTTTTTGCTGGTCAGCAGCGGGTTGTTGTTCATCGTGTTCCGCTCGCTGAGACGCAGCCGGGAACGCGTGGCCCGCTTTTCCTCCATGGGCGAGAACACCGCGGTCAATCAAGGCATCCATGGCATGTCCACGATGATGGCGATGCAAAGCGAGACGCCCAAGACGGGAGAGTAGGGCAGGGACCCAACAAACGTCAAAGACATGGCCAGGCAACAAACGGGCACATGTTGATTAATGAACCTACTTCTTTCCCATCAGTTTTTTCATTTGCAGCCACGTTCGCGTATTGGCGACGTCCGCTTTGGTCAGGCCCGCCCGCCGCGCTTGCTTGATACCGTAACGCATCATTTGCAACCCGCGAACGCTGTGGGCGTCCGTGTTGATCACGATTTTCACACCCGCTTCGCGAGCCATTGCACAGTGCACGTCGTTAAGGTCCAGTCGCATGGGGTGCGCGTTCAATTCCAGAAACTTGCCATGCTCCCGCGCCGCCTCGATGACCGCTTGCATATCCACTTCGTAGGGCTCCCGCTGATTTAGCAGTCGACCGGTAGGATGGGATATCGATGACACGGACGGGTGGG
>CAMYKF010000449.1:0-2668 GCA_947258905.1 uncultured Pirellulaceae bacterium
TGATGCGATGACGTAACATGAGGGAGTCCTGCATTTCATCGCGACGCAAGTCGATGTAGCGGTACGTCAGCCGCATGTCTTCGTTGGGCAATTCCTCGACCTGCGCGGGTGTGAACGGCGGGATCTCGCTTGGATTGAGAATCTCGACGGATTCCGCAATGACTTCGATTTCGCCGGTCGTCATGTCCGGATTGGCTTGCCCCTCCGGTCGCTTGACGACCTGGCCAGTGACTCGTACGACCCATTCATCGCGCGCCTGTTCGGCCACTTCGCGGGCTGCCTCCGGAGATTGCGGACCCACGGTCACTTGCGTGATTCCGAAACGATCACGCAGTACGAGAAACCTGGCACCTCCGAAATCGCGTACGGCGTGCACCCAGCCGCATAGCGTCACGGTCTGACCGGCGTGTTCGGCGCGAAGGTGACCACACGTTTGATTTCGCAAGGCAGTATTCAAAGATGGTTGCATATTGTTCTGTCCCCGGCCTAATCGTCGGGTTGGGGTGAGAGTATGTGTTGAATGACGTGCTCGGTCAGTGCGGTGCCCTCGATGCCAGGCGGCAGCTCGATCATGCGGCACTCCGGGAGCCCGCGAAACCATGTTTCCTGGTGACGGGCGAATCGCCGCGTACGAAACAGTACCAGCTGTCGTGTTTCTTCCAGATTCCGCAGGCCAGCCAGATGTTCAATGACTTCGCGATAGCCCACCGCCTGGCTGGCCGTGGGGCCGAGTTCGCCCCACTTGTCCAGCAAATCCCGGACTTCGCCCACCAGATCATTGTCAAACATCCAGTCAACGCGTCGCTGGATTCGCTGGTGCAGCACGTCACGCGGGTGCCGCAGTGTAAAAACTTTGCAGTCCTCGGGCGAGTGGGCCGTCTCGAACTCGTTCTGTAAATGACTGATTGGCTGGCCAGTGGTTCGGTAGACTTCCAGAGCCCGTATAATGCGGCGTTTGTCATTGGGGTGAAGTTTGCCGGCCGATACCGGGTCGACTTGCTCCAACCGCCGGTGCAGTTGCTCGATGTCGACCGTTTCCAGCTCCTTTTCGATCGCCGCGCGGAATTCGGGAGCGGCGGGCGGCCCCTCAAAAATTCCCCGTAGCATCGCTTTCAGATACAAGGCGGTACCGCCGACAAAAATCACCCGGTTGCCACGCTCATGAACTTGCTGGATGGCTGCGGTGGCCAATTCCCGATATCGTGTCACACTGAAGGACTCCACCGGATCCAGGATGTCGATCAAGTGGTGCGGGACTGATGCCCGTTGTGCGGACGAAGCCTTGGCAGTACCGATATCCATGCCGCGGTAAATAGCCATGGAATCCAGCGAGATAATCTCCCCACCGAGCCGCTTGGCCAGTTCGATGGAGACATCGGATTTTCCACTGGCCGTGGCTCCCGTAATGAACCAGCAATCGAGCGCAAGCCTGATTTGTTGCTCGTTGTTCAGGACCGCGGGTTGTACCATAAAATTCACAAGTAATATCTGTGATGCCAGGCGGACAGGAAATTTACCACGAATCGCCAGTCCGCGCAATGGCTGCGCTGCAGCGTCAACGGCAAGAGGCGTCCTGGTTGAAGTTGCCGTCCAGCAACGGCAGGGCCCTCGAAACAGCCGGTATAGCATCCACGTGGGTGATGGAACCGCCGCGTCGACCGTGCCATTCAAGGTGTGCCCAGCCGGGCTCGACCGGCGGTTCGATTGCGAGTCTGACCAGTTCCATGCCGGGGGTCGAGCGGTCCCGAAGCTGTGCGAACACGCACGCGTCTTTTGAAGACAAACTCTAATTTTGCGAAGCTTCGCGACGTTCGCATTTTTTTTGTGCTTTGGCGCGCGGATCGCTCGTATCCGCCAATGCCTTCGCTAAAATACCAGGCGTGACAGGCGGTCGGTTAACAAACAACCTTCAGGGAGATCTCGCAATGTTGAAAAAGACAGTTCTTTGTTTCGGGCCGGTTCTGGCCGTAATGCTGATGGCCAGTCTGGCGCTGGCGCAGCCACCGGTTCGCCAGGTGCCGGGTCAACAGCCGGCTCAACCGGATCCTGCGGCCCAGCAGCAAGTGATGCAGATGCAGCAGCAACAGCAACAGGCTCCGCAACTGCGACAGGTTGGACAACCCGACATGCAGGCTCCGCAGCAGCGCATTCAGCGGTCTCTGCCGGTACAAGGACAACCGGGCCAGGGCGGTCAGGTGATGATGATGCAACAACAGCAAATGATTGCGCCGGGCATGCGCTGGTACCTCGGTGTCAATGAACAGTGGGCTCCGTTGGGAGTTCGCGTGGCATCGGTCAGCTGGAACACGCCGGCCCAGTATCTCGGACTGGAAGCCGGTGATTTCATCATGGACGTGATGGGATATCCGGTCGGCTGGTACCAGGATTCGTCCGGATTTCGAAATTACTATCCCCTGGGCTCTGCTCTGGATATGTACACCCGGCCCGATGGCTGGTGCAACCTGATGATCTGGAATGTACGCACAGGCCAGCAAATGCCTTTCTGGGTGCGGCTTAATCCGCGATAACCAGCCGGGCTATGATCAATCGGGGCTCGTCGCATCGTCGCGACGGGCTTTTTTTGCATCCGTCTACTGCCCAGTGCCATAATGGGCGAATCGCGAGTGATCCGGGAAAGGAACGATCTCGATGTCGGCCGTGCAACACC
>CAMYKF010000449.1:2714-6670 GCA_947258905.1 uncultured Pirellulaceae bacterium
GGAAGGAACGCCCGAGGGTTTTCGCTTTCTCGCGGCATTGCTGCTGGAAATGGCCGACACGGCCGATGCGTCGACCAATCCCGAAACGGGCCACGCACTCGTATTCGACCCCACTGACACGCGGCAGTTGACGATGTGTGATTGGGAAGCCTTGTTACTGGGCTGCCGGCGTGAGTTGGCACCAAAAAAAGTTGATTGAATCAGAAAGGGTCTTCAAGACATCGAGAATCGCACTTGGCAGCGTTTACGTCGATGACCAGGCCAAGGCGCTGGCGTTTTCCACGGATGTGCTTGGCTTCCAGAAAAACGGACATTCCGATGAGAGAGTACAGCTGGTTGACCGTCGGATCGGCCGATGCCCCGGACGGCTTGTGCTCTGCCGCTAAATACAGGGCATCTGAAAGTTACTGGCTTTCCGATGCTTGCGAGAACTTGTTCAGGCGACGTCATCATACAGGCCCAGGCCCAGCCGGCCACCCGCAGCCAAAGCGATGATGGACTGCTGCAAGTCCTCATTGGCGTACGGTTTGCCAATCAGTGCATAGCGATTCAGAGCCCGCGCCAGTTTCTCGCGGTCCTGGCGACGCGGAAAACCGCAAATCACAACCACGGGTGACGCACCGAGTCGTTTTCGCAACGACGAAATCTGACCAATCGCTTCGTCGACCGAATAATAACATTCGATCAAGAGCACATCGCAACTTGAGCCCTGCCCGGCCCGTACCGCCGTCCACCCTCTGGCCTCGCAGAAATCGTCAATGGCTTCCCCAAAGCCCGGTGTCTGTGTATGCACAGCAACATTCAGCGGGGGCAGTTCCGGTATTGGCCGCCCGGTCATCAGCTGATCCTGCCGTGAGCAGGTCGCCGGGGCATGCCAGGCCGTGGTGCCTTGATCGCGAAACTGACCGATCGCCAGCGCGAATTGTGCGGCCCAGTCTCTCGCGTAAACACGATGCCATCCCTGCTGCGGGTGCCCGCTGCGCGTTTCGCCTTCACACCAGTCACCGAGCAACAGTACGAGGGCCGCCAGTGGATAATTGGCGGATGCGTGGTCCAGCACCGATTGCGGAAATTTGTTGCGCCGTGTCTGGGCGAAGACGATTACGTCAGGCGGCCCTTCGGCAGGAGTCCGACCTTGCGTGTCCTTGCGAAATCGCACTTCGCAGCCATCGCTGTCAAACAGTCCGGCAAACAAATGATGCTGGCCATCGCCCAGTACCAGCATCTTTATTGGCCCGTGATCTTTTCGTTCCATGTTTGTCTAATCCATGGCTGCGTCGGTGTCGCGTATCAGTTCCCAGGCCTGTTGCGGGGACGCGCAGGCTCTTAGCGCCGGCAAGAACTCGGGGATCGCAATCAGGCGGCTCAAGCGAGCCAGTGTTTGCAAGTGACCTTTTTCATCCGCCGATGCAATCAGGAAGAACACATCGGTCAATACGCCACGCGGTCCGCCAAATGGCAAGCCGCTGCTGGTCAGGGCCAGCCCCACGAACCCCTCGCGAATGTTGTTGGGTTGCGGACGTCGCGGGTGCAACATGGCCACCCCGTTTTCCAGGGCAGTGGGATGCAGCGACTCGCGGGACTTAATGGCCGATTCCATTTTGCCGGCGTCCCATACCAGTCCCGCATCGGCCGCGTGGGTACACATCTGACTGATCACCGAGTTTCTTGTGCGGGCCTGCAAGGGAATCCACATCGCCGAGGGGTCGAGCAAACTGGACAGCGATTCAGTGGCATCACGCTGGTCCGAATCCAGCACCTTCTCAACAGCTTCCAGTTCGGTCTCATCACTGAGTCCGATGCGGTCTTCAAACCAGTGATGAATTTCGCTTTTGGAGAACCGCCATTGCCCGCCCACGCGTCGGCCCGGCAATTGATCACGGCTGGCCATTTTTTCGACCTGGGCAGGAGTCAAGTGCAAATAGGTTGCCAGACTGTTTACATCAAAATCGTCTTCGGACATGTGGCGTTTCCCGTGAATAAGGGTATATGCTGGCTGAATCGCTGAGTTCACGCCAGTCCATTTTGCCAGGATTTAGCACCAGTCCGATTCGCTATTGACAGTTCCATCGCGATTTTGACAATCGCCAGGAGTTGGTCGGTGGTGAACCAAGGATCGGTTTCCACCGTACCGACGTAACGCCACAAAGGATTGTGGCGAAACCCATGGTGCTCGCCCGAACACCAACGATTACATGGCAAGGAGGCCAAGATGAGCGTTTCTCGCGCCACCGGTACCCGGACCGGGATCAGCTTGCGACAGATTCTTCCGCAAGCCAAGTTTCTCAATGCTGATGACGTCACTGTTCAATCCTGCGCCGGCAGACTTGGTGAATGCCAATCGCAGGATCTGTTCGTCGCGCTGGTCGACGCGGAGCACGATGGTCACGAGGATGCCGAACTGGCCCTTGGCAAGGGAGCCAGTGCTGTATTGACCGAGCGATTGCTGCCGATCGCTTCGCCACAATGCATTGTGTCCGATTCCCGTGTTGCTTACGGTCAGATTTGCCATGCACTGGCAGGCGACCCCAGCCGGCGTCTGGCGACAGTTGGCATTTCCGGCACCGATGGCAAAACGACCACAGCGCACCTGGTGCAAAGCATTCTGGAAGCTGACGGTGTGGAATCCGGTTTGCATAGCTCGCTGCATCACGCAAATGGCGGCTTGCCAAATACCGACCCTGCAAATCCGCCGGCGCTGGCCGAGCAGGTGGCCAGCATGGTGATCGGCGGCAAGCGGGCCGCGGTTGTGGAAACCAGCAGCGTATCACTGGCCCGACGCGCGTTTTCCGGGATGCAACTGGATGTTGCGGTCCTCACCAATCTGCGTGGCGGCGAGTTCGAATATCACAACAGCCTGGCCAATTACCATCAGGCAGAATTGCGACTGCTGGATTATTTGAAGCCGCAAGGCGCGGCCAGACATTACGGCGAGGATCCTGGAAAGCGATTTGTATGAACAAACTTTCCTGATGTCCGCTGGCGAGGAGTCCATCCCGGTGCGCACGCGAATTCCAGGCCGGCATCACGTTTACAACTGCCTGGCCGCGGCCGCCACAGCGGTGTTGCAAGGCATCGATCTGGCCACGATCGCACGCGGCCTGGAACAGGTCCAGGAATTGCCGGGACGCATGAATCTGATCAAATGCGGTCAATCGTTTGCAGTCGCCGTGGATGAAGCGGCAAGTCCCTTCCGATTGGGTGTGGCTTTGCACACGCTGAAACAAAACGTCAACGGTCGCGTTATTTGCGTCGTCGGGGCCACCCATGCCATGTCGCCCGAACGCGCCAGCCAGTTTGGCCGAATCGCCGAACGAAATTGCGACGTGCCGGTGATTACGACGCCCCATGTCACCGGAAATCGCGCGGTGAAGTCGGTCAACTACGAACCCTTTCACCGCGTTCTCGACGGATTCCGCAAGCCGAAAACAGCGCAACTGATGCCGGATCGATTAACGGCCGTCGAGTGGGCCTTGTCCGAGGCCCGCCCGGGCGACGCCGTGTTGATCGCTGGTCAGGGGCACCGCCCCATCGCCTCGCTGGGCGCGGGCCGCTGGTCTCTGACCGACGCCGAAGTGTGCCAGTCGTGGCTGTATGGCGAATCGACAGCGAGAGCAGACGTTCCATTGTCAGCTCCTGCGTCAAGCATTTTTCAAATCGATTATTATCGGCCCTGTTGATGCGTTGGTGAAAACACGCGCCGGGAGTCCAGGGGTGCATTAGTCAGTTGCCCTTAACTGACCTTTACTGATGCTCGACGACCCCTTTACCGTTCCGTTTGGCTTCCGCTATGAGAGAACTTGCATCACAATTGGCTGTTTGTCATTTGTGTTTGTAACCGGAGACGCTTGCACCATGGATCCCCAACATCGTGCCTTGCTTCGCATCCATGACGCTTGCCGCGGCCTGTCCAGTGATGACATTCACACCATCGCGAAGAACATGCAGGTGATTCA
>CAMYKF010000450.1 GCA_947258905.1 uncultured Pirellulaceae bacterium
GGAATTCAATTATGCCTGAATTGCCAAAGTGGTTTCGCTCGGTGGCCCTGGTCCGCCGCATCGTCGATGGCAAACACCGCTGGCTGGCCCGAACGAAGGCTTCAGAATCCCAGCTCGGTTTCATCACCGCACAAAGACTGGAGCGAGAGTCATTTCGCGAGTCGATTCGTCGCGAGGTCGCGTGGGTACTGGAGCTGAACGCACAAAAAGAGTTTCTGGTATCCAATATGGCCCAGCTGAATCTGGAATTCGTGGGCCGATTGCCCGAGGATGATGCCGAATCGCACGTCGCCGTGGCCTTCTATATGGTGGACATCTATCGCAAACAGGCGTTGCAGATAGTCAATCAACAACCGGCGAACGTGTGGCTGTCGTCCTCGGAGGTGTGTGCTGGTCTGAGCAATGCCGGAATAAAACTGGATCCGCGACTGGTATTTCTGCTGGATCGCGCCGGCGTCATTAACTCGTGGGATTAGTTGGTCAGCGCCATTCTTTCGTTTGACCGCAATCCGCAGGCGCGCGCGCCTGCCAGGTTCACGCGCACGTTTGCGGCTTGCGGTTAGACGCAGTTAAACGACTTACTCAAGGAATTTGTGAGAACCGGCCGTTACACAGGCTTGGTTGTGAACCGGTCGCCGGTACCTCTGGCTACCTTGTCAAATCCAGTCGGTGAACCTGATTTTCGATACGCAAATACAGTGACTGGTTCACGAGTGCCGGGTGGGCGAGGACATAGGCGTTGTCGTCGGCCAGACGCAAACGCGAAGTGATGCGAAGCGAATCGTCATCAACTGCAATTAGCAACAAATCTCCCGACTCGGTTAGAGCCAGCACGCTTTTCGGACCGGCAATCAGGCTGGCGTAGCCCATCAGCGCCGGATCGTCGATGGTGTCGACGGTCGCGAAATTGTCAGACAGGCTGAGGGCGACTAGCCCGTTCCACGCACCTACCAGCCATCCGTTGCAGACAACGGGCGTGTGAGTATCGGGAGCCAGCAAGTCGTTGGAGGCCAACGGTCGCGGCGCAATTTGTCCCTGTTCATCGAACTGGTAGAGGCGAGTGCCGTTGTTTTCGGACGTCGCGACAATTTTTTGGTCCAATACAATCGTGGTCGGCACGTTGAAGTCGCCAGCGCGTTCGGGTACCAGACTCCACAGACGCCGGCCGTCGACCGGGTCCCAGCCACCCATGGAATCGGCGTCCAGCCCTACCAGTTGTGTCACGCCGGCAATCCGTAGCGGCACAAAGGACGAATAGGAAGCAGCCTTGCCCGGTGTCGACCAGATTGTTTCTCCCGTCTGCGGATCGAGCGCTACCAGCGACGCTGCCGGGCCGCCAGGCTGCACAATCAGCTTGTCGTCGATGATCATTGGTGATCCGGAGTGACCCCAGACGAGATCCGCGGCAGCAAAGTCCGCGGCGATGTTGCGTTGCCAGACGACCAGTCCGGAGTCCAGTTCGATGCAGTTCAGATGCCCGAATGCGCCGAGCGAATACACGTGGCCCTCATGAATCAGCGGCGTGGCCCGCGGCGAATTGCCGTAATCGAGGTTGCCTTCCGCCAGATAGGTGTGTCGCCACAGTTCCTCGCCGGTGTCGGCATCCAGGCATTGAATCACGTCCATGCGGTCCAGCGCATCGCGGCCCGTCACGATTACTTGCGAACGGGTCGCCGCCAGACCGCCGATGCCGAGCCCGTCGACATCACGCGACCAGCGGAAGTCAGGGCTGTCAGGCAAAGCATCGGGAAGCCAGGCGACCTGCGCGTCACGGCCCGGACCGCGCCAGCCCGGCCAGGCAGCTAGTTCTTTTTTTTTGCCGCGGGATCAACCGTCGATGTATCGACGCCGTCGGTCGATTCGGGCTCTTGCCACTCCACGAATCCGGAACCGGTTTCCAGCCACGCAAGCATATCGGAATCCAGCTCGACGTCACGCAGCGCTGCAAGGATGGAATCCTGAACGGCTTGCGGGTGCCGCGAATTGACAAACGCGGTCACGAACGGGACGGGTTGTGTTTCACCGACGACACGTAGATCGCCTTTTTGAATGTTGCCGCATCCTTCCAGCAGTGGTTCGGCGTAACTGGAAATCACGGCAGCTGCCTGGATGTCCGAATCGAGTTCCATCAGTTGTTTGGCTGCCATGCTGCATGCGCCCGCGACTTCAGGTTCCTCGGGAATTGCGATCTGGTTGTCGCGGAGCAATTCCATGATCGCCGAATGTTTCTCGTCGCAATCAGCCGGACCAAAGATGATGCGATAATCTTCCAGGTCAGTTACTGATTGCGCGGGGTCATTTTGCCGCACGACCAGCAATCCCGTTTGATGAACGGAATCATCCTGACCGGTCAGTTGGGCAAGGGGCAGCAGATTCATTTCGGCATTGCCGGCGCCGTCCAGCACGACGGAATGCTTGCCGATCACAAGGTCGGCCTCGCCTCCGGACTCCTCCAGTCCGATTTGCAGGGTTTCACCAAACACGACTTTCACGGGCCGGTTCAGTTTGGTCTGCAGAAAGGCGCCGAGGCGATCGTACTTGCGCTGCGCATAACCCTGCACGCAATCGCAAGCCAGCGGAGCTGCCAGTGGATCCATGACCACCAGTGTGAGGCTTTCGTCAGCAGCTTCTTCCTGAGCCAGCGCGTTGTTGACGGTGATGGCGATGCAGCCAATCACGGCAAGCATCAACAACTGAATGCGGATGGGTAAACGGTTCATAAGGTCACGTTTCATCCGAATCACTGCTCGTCCGCGTCATCGCTGACTTCGACGCGTTTAAGGCTTTTGGTGCCGTATTCATTGTCTCCATACAACATTGTGACCTTGATCTCATCTTTCGACTGAAACTCAATCCGGAAGTTGTACATGCCGACCTCATCCCGCAATTGCGTCACCACCAGCATTTGTTCGTCGAGATCCTGTCGTACGGCCTCCCACGAGTTATCTCCTCCGCTGAAAACCGAATTGAACATCGTCAGATCGCCAGCGGCCCCAAATTCAAAGCCATCGGGTATGGTTTCCTGACTCTGGCCGTCGTTCTTGTTAGGCTTGCCATCGGCGGACCATTCACCGATCAGTTGCTGACCCAGTCCTTCCATGGCCTCTTTGGCTTTCAGTTCATCGGCCGTGAATTCAGGTGCTTCGGCGAGCGGAACCAGGACACAGATCGAGTTGTCGTCTTCGTACATCATGTAAAACCGGTCACGCCGGGTGTCGTGTCCGATGGGGACGTGTTTGCAGCCACCTCCGATTTTGGCCTTGCCGATAATGCCGACCAGTTCTCCCTCGGAATTGAAACGCTTGATCCATCCGATGGACGATTCGGCCGTCAGTAAGTCGCCATTGTCACAGCAACGAACGTTCATTGGATTGCAACAACCGCCGAATCCCGTGTCGCCACCTTTTTCGCCAAAGCTGCTGATCTTTTCACCATCGCGATCAAGCAAGTCGACCGAAAAGCCACAGTTGTTGGCAAAGATCAGGTGCTCTTCGCTGGCCTGGAAATCGCACTGGCCACAGCAACCTCGCAGGCCGTCCATGATTTTCTCGGCGTTTTGAAACTGATGATCGGTGCGCCAGACTTCATAGCTGTAGTTGGCTCCGCGACAGCAGACAAACAGATCCTGGCTATTGGCTGCAATGGAACGAATTGCCTTGCGTTGCGCGATTAATGAATCGATATCAACCATCGAGCCGAGGCTTTCCAGGGTTTCGTTGACGGATTCCTCGATGCGTTGCTTTTGTTCCTGCAAGGTAGCCAGACGCCGGTCGAATCGCTCGTTACGCTCGTCCTCGGGAGTCTCCAGGTGACGCTCGATACGTCGTTCGATACGTTTGATTTGCTGCTCGAACTGTGTCGTGATCTGCGCCTTCTGTTTCTCAGCGGCTTCCTGCGCTTCTTTCTCGAGGGCTTCGCGGTCCGCCAGATTCGGTGCATCCACGGCGACAACTTCCGATGAATCGAGTGAGAACCGTGCCAGCTGGCCGCTGCCACCGACGAAGATCGTGCCATCGGGCGCCTGATTGATCGCAGTGGCCGCAAACGGCAAGTCGATTTCTTTGGTTAGTTCGCCGTCCGAAGTATAAACCTGCAGTGCCGTTTGTCCCTGATGGGCAACCGAAGCCAGAATGTGTCCGTCACTGGACAGACAAAACGTGTGCAGCTTGGCGGGTTCCCCGTCGATTTCGGGTCGGATGGTGTGAGTTTGCTTGTGCGTCGGCTGCAGCGCGGGGTCGGTATCCTCTTCCCACACCCCCGCACAGGCGTTTTGCAACAGCAACATGCTGCACGCCAGCGTCAACACGGCAAATGAACCAACACGAATTGCCATCATTCTGTTTCGACTCATGGGATTTTCCTGTTGAAAGTTCTTCGACTGCCCAACCCACAAGATACAACAGATTCGCGCGTCAAGTCAAAAAAACGGCCAGACAGCTGGCGGTGAATGTTTCCTCTCCCCCTGTGGAGAGGGTCAGGGTGAGGGGAGAGTGTTTTTTTTCGCAACAAACTGGTGCCGCGATTCGTCATCAGGGGAAGACAATTAACACCCGGTATTGATAACTCTCAGCATTGATCAAGTCGTGTCCACTGGCGGGCTGGCGTCGTTTTGGGGTGCGCATACCAGCACCGTCACCGATCCGGCAATTACCAGGAACAGGCTCAGGTAAAAGGGCATCGATAACTGGCTGAGCGTCTGGTTGCCGATGGTGCTGGACAATGTGTTGACGACGGGCGCGCCGCCAAAGATTAGCGGCATAATGAAAATCGGGTTGCCACCGGCGTTGAAGGCATAAATTACGCCCAGACTGCCGACTGCACTGGCGATTCCGGCCACCAGCGACCAGGCGACGCCATTGATATTGAGCACGCCCGGGTCAGGTGGCAGGAATTGTTGCAGCACCAGAGGCATCGCCACAGCAATCAGAAAATAGGCCAGTCCCACAAACAGGAATGGTCGCATACCACTGCCACCCAGGTCCATTTGCCCTTCATGCATCACCGGACCGTAACTGCCCCAGCACAGCGCGGTAACCATGACACACAACGTCATCCACAGAAAGCGGCTGTTTGTTTCGCGTGCACCGGAATCGCCCTGGACGCCGTCGGTCGCGGCATCGAGCTGATCCTGGGGTGTCTGAACTTGTTGCGGGGCCGGGTCCGCCGCCGGCGCAGCGGGCTGAAAAAACATCACGCCGGCCGCGCCAATGGCGACGACGAGAATGCCCAAAAAAAACAGGACGGATGCCTCCCTGACGGAGCGCGTCATGATCATGGTGGCAACCGTGTTAATGACCGGTGAAAAACCAAACACCAGCGGCATGATAAATACGGGCGTGCCACCAAACACAAAAGCCAGAATGAGGCCAAGGTTGCCGAGCGCTCCCAGCGCGCCGGCCGCCAACGACCACGCCATGCCGCGTCGCGTCCAGTGACCGGCCGGTCGTTCGTGCGGGATCATCAGCAATGGATACGCCACGGCGATCAGGAACCACGCCACACCGACGCACATAAATGGCGTCCAGTGGCTGAGTCGCTGGCCGTCCCCCAGCGCTTCCTGGCCTTCATGCAGGATCGGACCGTAGACTCCCCAGCAAAAAATGGCGAGCAGGGCAAACGCCAGGTAGGTCAATCCGTGCATGGGCATCCGAGGCCAAACGTGGCTTTTCCTTTGTTATGCAAGGTCATTCCTGGACGGGGCGACACCAGCCGATGCGGAATTTGTGGCCACACTTCTTGCAACGCACCTTCCGGCCCAGCAATTTGCTCTCAATCTCGATCTCGATTTCGCAACTTGGACAGCAGGTCGCAAATTCCCTGCTTGCCAGCAGGCCTTCCTCCAGCAACTCATCCGGAAGGTCCTCGAACTGGATGTCCTCGTGTTCAAATCGTGTTAGCAAACCGCGTGTTAGTTTGGGTGCATCGACCACCCGGTTGGCCAGACGTCGAATGGCCCGCTCGAACAGGTTGCGAGCGAGCCGTCCGTTGCCAAAGGTCTCGTCACGCCGCTGGTGCAGCCACTGAAAACCCGTCTGCAGCTTGGCCCGCGTCACCCCCGACATCTTGTACTGGTTGGACCGACACATCAGCTCGAAGATCTCGGCCAGTTCCAGCGGAGAGAAATCATCAAAGGTAATATGATGTGTGAACCGCGATAAAAGACCGGGATTGGAATGCAGCAGGCGTTCCATCTCCCGCGGATACCCCGCCAGGATCACAATCAGACGGGTTCGATCATCCTCCATCCGTTTCAACAGCTTTTGTACGGCCTCATGCCCGAAAGGATCTTCGTTGTCCGCGGTAATCAGGCTGTAGGCCTCGTCGATAAACAGCACACCATCGAGAGCCTTGTCAATAATCCTGTCAGTTTTGGTGGCCGTTTGCCCCGCGTACTCGGCTACCAGTCCGGCGCGATCCGTTTCGATCAAGTGACCTTTCTGCAGAATCCCCAGCGCTGCGTACACCTCGCCCAGAATCCTGGCCACAGTCGTCTTGCCGGTCCCGGGATTTCCCCCGAACACCATGTGCAGGCTGATGTCGGTTTGCGGCAGACCCAGCTCGCGGCGATGCCTTTGCACTTTTAGAAAGTTGATCAGCGTGCGAACTTCCTGCTTGACGCGATCCAGTCCAATCAGCCGGTCGAGCTTGCCCAGGGCGGTTTCCAGATCGGGTTTCTCTGCGGGAGTTCTTGTGCGTAGCAGTTCGGCCTGGTCTTCGCCCGCCACGACGGACGTCAACTCGTCAACCGACGCCAGTTCATCTTCCTTGATCTGAACCTGACAGGGCTGGCCATTGGCGGATTTTTTCGGCGGCGGTCGCCGATGCAGGTAATCGATGATTTCATGTTGCAACTGTTTCAGCTCGTCCATCTCCAGCGACGTCGCATGCCCGTCCGCCTTGGCAATCAGGTTGCCGATACGAATCAGCGAGGTTTCCAGTTCCGGAATGCGATCCCGCAGCGGTTCAATTTCCGCAAACGGACGAACCAGACTGGTCCATTTGACGTGTTGCGACTGGTTTTCAATATGCCGGATGGAATCGCGGATTTCCGGTGGCCGCATGCGGCGTCGCCACAGGTGATAAAACAGCACCCCCGCCAGATGCTCCTCGCTCTCGGACCAGTGATGGCCCGCGCCGCCTACTGCAACAAACAGCTTGATCAGCAACCCGCGATGCAGATCATCCATCATGTCGACAAATTCGTCCGCCGGTGTGTCGAGCAAATGTGGGTGATGTTCCACGACGGAATGAGCACTCTCCAGGTACACGCGCCGACATTCCTTGAGCATTTCGTTGAAGTCATTCAACAGGATCAGGAAGTCGGGAGTGGGCTTCATTCCGGCGAACTCGATTCCTGGCACGGGGACGGCAATGCGATCAAGGGATGATCTCCAGCTGCACCGGCAAGCTGGCGACTTGCCGTTGATCATCCAATTTTACTACAGCTCGCAAGGTCGTTGGGCCCTGTCCCAGCTGTTCACAGTCGATCCGCAATTGTCCTTCGCGACCCTCGATTCGGGCGACGACGCGAGAGTTCTGAACAATCTCGATCGACTCGCCACACGTGGCGGCGACGTTGATCAGCAAGGTGCGGCCAAGCTGGTAGGCACCATTGCCTTCGATGTCCAGCTGCACGCTGTCTCCCTGGTTATCGACATGAAATCCCAGGCTCTGGTGAAACCGCGTGCCTATCGGAGTGGCGTCCACGGCCACCAGTCGCAATTGATGGAATCCATCGGTCATCCGGGAAGAGTCAAACTTGATCGTTCGGCTGGGTGGAGCTACCGCCCGCCTGACTCCGTCCACAAACAACTCAAACCGGGAAATCGGCGGGCTGTCCTCATCGGGTGTCAAAGTCAGCTCAATCTCGCCTTGCACCGTCTGGTCGTCCGGCAGCCCGGCAATCTCGAATCGGGGGGGCACGGCCCACGGGCGGCACAACGGATCACCGACGATCAGCAATTGAAAGGGACCGGCCACCGATTGATAAAACGCTTCGGCCAGACTGCAGCCGCGGGTGTAATGCACATGCAACATCGCCTCGGGAAATTTCTGCGGCACCGAAAGCGGCTCGACCACCGTGCCGCTGGCTCCCGCCGCACCGGCCGCGATGAAGTTCGTCAATGGAGTCTGTGACGCGTTGGCACGCATCACGCCGCCGTAACTGGTCAGGTTGTCACAGATGGCACCGGGCAAAAAACGGTTGCCCGAGTCATCCCAGTTAACCGCCGCAGCGCCGATCGTTGCGCCCAGCACGTCAGTGCGGCCGGCCGGCAAAACGCTGTTAATCTCCTGTGCGCCAAACCCCATTCCCTCGAGTTCGCTGATGGCACGCGCGAACTGGCCGCGTCGGGTACGTGTTCGCACGTCGGATGTTCGCGTGAAATAGAAAGTGCCCTGTGGCTGCGTAAAATCCGCGGCCACGCTGGTGGCAATCTGGTCCAAAGCCTGCTGCAGCGTTGTGCCGCGACCACGAGTCACCGCCAGCACCGTCGACAATACAAAGCGCTTGCCCTGGGAAGGATCGCCATTGGGCCAGCCATTGACGGACCACACCTGCTGGTTGCTGAAACCGCGAGTTGGCAGGTCGCCAAACAATTTGTTGGGAGCCCGCTCGATGATTTCGCTGAAACGCGGGTCATCGTGCAGGTTATCCAGCGTCTCGTCGTTTTTTGTGAAAGTCCGATAACACCAGCCGGTCGCCACACAAAGATTCAACTGACGCAGAGCGAGATCAGTCTTTTCCTCACCGGCCAGAGCACGTACCAGCCAGTAACGCGCGGCAACCTGTCCGGGATGCTGTTGCACGATTTCGGCCAGCTGGCTCCGGGCCTGTCGATAGTCGCCTGACTGGCAGGACTCAATGGCGGCCTGAAACTTCTCCTGCAGCTCCCCGACAAACGGCCGATCAAGAAAATCGCGGACGACGCGTCGTTTGTACCAGTTGGCGTCCAGAAACATAAAGGATGCCGAGTCCTGGCTGACTTCCCCGTAAAAATACGTGAGGGCGTTAATCGAGGCGCGGGGACCGAACAACCGGCGATCCAGATCGGTACGATGTTCGGTCAGCTGTTCCAGGTGATTGGAGATTTCGACCGCCGTGGGAAACCCGGCCGAGTAGACGATGTAATCGATTTGCTGGCCCAGTTTCCGTTCTTCAATCGCCTCGAGTACCGGGTGCAACACATGCTCGCGAAACGCCCCAACCCCGCAGGCCTGAGCATCGGGGACCCGGTCCAGGTACACCACATTTTGCGGCGGGATGTCACGCAAGTGGACGAACGTATTGGCCACGGCCAGCGAATCGGGCGAGTTCACATTGACCACCACCAGCACATTCTCGGGCCCGCCACCGGCAAGCACGGGTGCGTTGGACAAACCGGCCAGCAGCATTGCGATGGGGGCCAGCAGGCGGCGCAGGGCAAGGAGCATCATGGCAACTCGACGGGGCAGTTACGATTGTCGGTCAATATTGCTGAGTCTATCAGGTTTTGGGTCAAACTGTTTTCAAGTGTCGACGTGTTTTGTCTCAACGGGTCAAATGTTACACTCGCAGCGAATTTCTCCGGCCGATTGGCAGGCCGGCACACGCTCCTCGTGGCAACAGCAGTTCGATGCAAGGTTGGGCGCTTTTTGGAATCCTGTTTTCGGTATTCGAGGTGCTGGGAGTCATCTCGGCGATCGCGGCGGTGATGTATGCGCGGACGTCGCAAGGCGCGATTGCATGGGTAGCAGTGCTGCTGACCATACCGATGTTCTCCGTGCCGCTGTACTGGATTTTTGGTCGCAGCAAGTTCAATGGCGAAGTGAGTTTGCGGCGGTCACGTGACGAAAGAGTCCAGACCGGGATTGCCGAACTGCGAAAACGAACGGAGCCCTGGCGACTGCAGCTGGCGGATCAACTCGGCAACGCGCGTGTGCTGGAGAATCTCGTCAACATGTCGTTTTACCGCGGTAACGATTGCCAGCTGTTAATTGATGGCCCGGATACGTTTGCAGCCATATTCGACGCCATCGACCGGGCCCGGGAATATGTGCTGGCCGAATTCTTCATCGTGCACGATGATCAGTTGGGGCGTGAGTTTTTGGAGAAACTGACCAGCGCAGCGCGTCGCGGTTGCCAGGTATTCTTGCTGTACGACGACGTCGGCTCGCAAAAGATGACCCGCGCCTACCGCAATGACTTGCAGGCCGCGGGTGTGCAGGTCAGCGGAATGAAGACCACCAAGGGCTGGAGCAACCGTTTTCAGCTGAACTTTCGCAATCACCGCAAGATCGTGGTGGTCGACGGGTGTGAGTGCTATATCGGTGGTCACAATGTCGGCGACGAGTATGTCCATCGCAGCAAGAAACTGACCCCGTGGCGTGATACGCACATCAAGTTTGAAGGGCCGGCGATCGTGCCGGCCCAGGTCTGCTTTGTCGAGGACTGGCACTGGGCCACGGGTGAGATTCCACAGGTTCCGTGGGAGCCACAAGCGGCAAAAAATGGCGCGGACAAAACCATGTTTGTGTTACCCAGTGGTCCCGACGACCAGTACGAAACCTGCGGCCTGTTCTTTACGCATCTGATCAATGCCGCAAAGAAACGGCTATGGATCGCCAGTCCCTATTTCGTGCCCGATGAAGGCATCATCACAGCCCTGCAGCTGGCAGCCATGCGGGGCGTGGACGTGCGGATCATGATCCCCGGGTTGCCTGACAAATGGCTGGTCAAGCGGGCCGCCATGGCCTATGTGCCGCTGGTCGCCGAAGCCGGGATCAGGATGTATGAATACGGACGCGGATTCCTGCATCAAAAAGCCGCGCTGATTGATGACACCATCTCCCTGATCGGCACCGCCAATTTCGACAACCGCTCGTTCCGGCTGAATTTCGAAATCTCGGTCGTCACCATTGACGAAGAGTTCGCGAGACAGACCGAGGCCATGCTGCAAAGGGACTTCGACGATTCCCACTGGATCGATCCCGAGGAATTCGCGCAGCGATCCCTGTGGTTTCGGGCCAGCAGCCGCGTGGCGCGGCTGTTCTCTCCGATTCTCTAGCCGGTTGGACAGGCGCGCCGGGGGATCTCCCAATTAAGGCACAAAGCCTGGCGAGCAAAGGCTATTCTTCTTCGTCCTCTTCCTCGTCGACGGGCAGATCCTTGATGTTCAGGCCCAGCATCGTCCAGTACCAGCCGTTGGCAATCAGTTCCACCGCGACCAGAAGTCCAATGACCCATTCCTGACTGGATTCATGCGTCTTGAAAATGATGACGCCAACCATGGTGGTCAATACGCCAGCCAGCAAGGCCCAGCCCCAGCCCGGGAAGCGCAGCGACAGAGATACCACAATTCGAAAGACACCAATCACTACGAAGAACGCGGCGATAAGCAGCGTCATGACGGAAATGGCATCGGACGGGCAATCGAGAATCGCAAATCCCAACACCGCATAGAAAATACCTACCAGCATTTGCAGGAAAAAGCCGCTCCAGTGACCGGACCAGAAAGCACCAATAATCGTGGCCACGCCGGCCACAATCAAAGCAGCACCAATGGCTACCGTGAACGTGATAGCGCCAAACATCGGATAAACGATGACGAATGCACCACAGAGAATCAGCAGCAACCCCAGAACGAGGAACAACCACCAGTCGTCGCGTAGTTCCTGCATTTCGTGTCGAATCTCGTCGGCAATATCTTCCACGGTGGTGTCGGCAGCCCTTTTCGCATTCATGTGATATCTCCCCTGACAGATGGCGTAAGTCCGGATGTTGTTGGTTGGTAAGGCAACCGGTTGCCGCCCGTTTCGGGGTGACATCCGGAATTGCAGAGCCCCGGTATTTTAGTCTCGGGGAATCACGGATGCATTGTCCGGATCGGCAAAAAGTGCGTAGCGAACGAATATTCGGTCGCCGGCAGGGAGAAGGAGATCGCCACAGAGCGAGCTGGCAGACGTCAGGCGGCGGTTTTTGCGTGAATTGCCGTGCTGCGAAGGAGAATACAACCGCAGGAAACTTCGTTCTTGCCCGGCGCACCGACGGCGGCGACCGGACACAGGATGTTGCCGCGCAAGCGATCCCATTGGTGCTTGAGGGTAAAGGGTACAGAACCGGAGCTGACATTGCCCACCTCGCGAGTCATCCCGTTGATGACTTCGGCTTCGAATCCGGCCTGTTCCAGTTTCATGCCGGCCAATCTGACGATCGCTGCGCCAGCCTGATGGGGAACGACAAACTGCACATCATTCGGGGCAAGTTTGTTGGCCTCGGCCAGCTCCGCCGCTGCCTGGGCCATGGCCCGGGGTGCAATGTCGGCAATGCCCATGCCGTCCATCGAGAAGACAACGCGTTCCGTTTCCGTTTGGCGGCCTCCGCCGGGGACAGGCACCAGTACGTCCTTGCGGTTTTCAAAATCAAAGAAGGGCCGTTGCGTCGGTACTTTTCCAAATTGCGAATCGATCAACTCGAAATGCACGGGATACTTTTTACTGTCGCCGCGTGAGACAAGGGTCGCGGTCGCCATGTCCCCAAACAACCCGCCGGTTTGCTGACAGCCAAAATCGGTGATGCGACTGATCCGCGAAGACGTAATGACCAGGATAAACTCGTCCTGTTGCAATTCCAGACTGGGCTGGACCTTGTGCAGCACAATCGACATGGCCCGCGCGTATCCGCTGCAAAAGGCGTTGTTGGCCAGAATCACACGCGGCGACATGGGCAACTCGTCTACCACGCGGTGTGCGGCGCGGAACAACTTTTCCTGCCGGGCCCGTGGTCCGTCCATCAACTTGCGCGCGGCACACATGGGAACAAAGGAAGGCGAGACGAACACAACCGCAGCACAATCGCCCGGATCGCAGCCGGTTTCCGCGGCCAGGTTTTGCACGGCGCGTACGGCCAGCGCAACTTCGTCCTCTTCCGATATGGGACGTTTTTCGATGCCGGTGTGCTTTACGAATTTGCGTGACAACAGCGAGTCATACCACTCGTTGGGCAACACCCAATCCGGCTGATACGCTGCAATCGCGGATATTCCGAGCATGGAATGCCCCGGTCTCCCCGAACATATGAACTGCGGTTGAACCTGACCGTCTGGAGTTGAAACGCTCGTGCCTGGTACTATTTGCAGCATAATTGGCCCGCCGGAAATTGCATCGTTTTTTGTATAAATCAGGGTGAGCCGGGAAGAAGGCTTTCTGGCGTGCCGGATCAGTCCCGGATATCCTGTTCGAAGCCACCGTGTCGAAATCAGCCTGCGGTACATCCCATGCAAAAAACCCAAACGGTTTGCCTGGTCATTCTGGCCTCAATCGCTACGGGATTCAGCCTGTATTACCTGCAGTCAGTGCTGTTGCCGTTCGTCATCGCCGTGTTCGTGGTCATCGGTTGCCGGCCGATTCTGGACTACTTCGAACGTCGTCTAAAGCTGCCGCGACTGGTGTCTTTCGGGGTTACGTTTCTCATCGGCGTGGCCGCTTTGGCCGCTT
>CAMYKF010000451.1 GCA_947258905.1 uncultured Pirellulaceae bacterium
CCGAAAGGGATACCATGCCATCATCCATAACGGCGTCATTTTATTACAGCGATCTCTTCAGCAGCTTAGAAATGAGCGGGGTTTTTTCCGACGCCGGCAGAATCAGGGCCTGGCTCCAAGCCGAAGCGGCGCTGGCCGAAGCCGAGGCCGACTGTGGGATTATTCCCGTCGATGCCGCTGAAAAAATCGCCGATGCCGCCCGGTTCGAAAACCTCGATCTCACTGCCATGAAGGCGGAATACGATCGGGTAGGATTTCCGATCTCACCGCTGGTTCATCAACTGGCGAAAGTGTGTGATCCGGAAAGCGCCCGGTGGATTCACTGGGGCGCGACCACGCAGGACATTATCGATACAGGCCTTGTTCTGCAAATGCGCGAGGGACTGGCGCTCATCGAATCAGATATCCAAGCCATTCTGGATGCCCTTTCCCGGCTGGTTCGCGAACACCGTCACACGGTTATGGTTGGTCGTACTTTTCAGCAGCAGGCAGCCCCGATCACATTCGGTTACAAGGCGGCCGTATGGCTGGACGAAATGCTCCGCCATCGGGAACGCCTGCCGGATTTGAAACGCCGGGCACTGGTCTGCCAGTTCGGCGGCGCCGTCGGCACGTTGTCCACCCTGGGCGGGGACGGTGTCAACGTGCGCGGCAAACTCTCCGAAAAGCTGGCGTTGGAAGAGCCGGCGATTTCCTGGCACACGGCGAGGGACGGCTGGGCGGAGCTGGTTCATTGGCTGGCCATGGTCGGCACGACTCTCGGCAAGATTGCCGCCGAGATTGCGACACTGATGCGTTCGGAGGTGAAGGAGGTGCGCGAGCCCTATCGGCCGGGGCGCGGAGCCAGCAGTACCATGCCCCAGAAACGCAATCCGATCGCCGCACCGCCGGTGATCGCAATCGCCAACCGACTGCGCGAATGCGTTGGCTCGCAGCTTGCGGCCATGATCCAGGAGCACGAGCGGGCGGTGGCCACCCAGCCGCTTGAATGGCTGGTGATTCCCGAAGCCTTTGTGCTGCTTTCGGGTGCATTGAAGCACAGCCGGGAGACATTGGAGAATCTTGATGTCGATACGGGTCAAATGCGGCAAAACCTGAATGCCGGAGGCGGTTTCTTAATGGCTGAAGCGGTGATGATGGATCTGGCAACGCATGTCGGCCGGAACGAAGCGCACAAGCTGGTTTCCGCAACGGCCGGGAGGGCCATTGATTCGGGACGTACATTGCGCGACGAACTGCTGGCCGATCCGCGCATAATGGAGCATTTAACCGAGGCCGATGTGGACCGTCTGCTGGAGCCTGCCAACTATTTGGGGTGCACCGACGAGATGATCGATGCGGTCCTGTCGAAACTGTAAAAGAGTGGTGTATGAATGATCGATGGAAATTCAGGCCGATTGGCTCGAACTGGGGCGACTGGGGAGAGAACGATCAGCTGGGGCGTCTCAACTTGATCGGTCCCGAACAGGTGCTCAAAGGCATAGCCGAAGTAAAAACCGGTAAAACCTTCTGTCTCAGTCTGCCGCTTCATTTGCCGGGCGGCAATGTGCTCAGCCCGGTCCGTTTTCCCCCACGTCTTCGTCCTGTCGTCCGCAACGACGCGCCCTATTTTAATTATGAATGGCGACGCGTGAACCCGGATCTTCTCGACATTGCCTCTGACGATTCAGTCCTTTTGTTCAATCAGTATTCCACCCAGTGGGACAGCCTCGCCCACCGCGGCGCGCTGTTTGACGCGGCCGGCGACGGGGAGCCCGAACCCCTCTATTACAACGGGTACCGCGCAGGAGAGGATGTGACTCTGGAGGAGGACCAGACGACCGCCGCGAAAGCGCTGGGAGTTGAAAACATGGCGGCCCACGGTGTACAGGGCAGAGGGGTGCTGGTTGATTTGTTCAGCCATTTTGGCGAAACCCCGCGCAAAGAGGTGGGATACGACGATCTGATGCGAGTGATGGAAAAGGACGGCATCGAAATTGAATCCGGTGACATGCTGTGTCTCTGGACCGGATTGGACCGCATGATTCTCCGTATGAACGGGAATCCGGATGATTCTCTCAAGCAGGCCTGCACCGTTCTCGATGGCCGGGACAAACGGCTTCTCGACTGGATTACGGACAGCGGACTGGCCGCTATAGCCTCCGACAATCTGGCTGTCGAAGCCGTGGGCAAACCGCTCCCTGCGGATCACGGGGGCACCAGCCTGCCGCTGCACGAGCGCTGTCTATTCCACTTGGGGGTGCATCTGGGCGAGCTTTGGCTACTGGCCGATCTGGCTGCGTGGCTCAGAGAGCACGGCCGATCGCGTTTCCTGTTGACGGCGCCCCCGCTTCGTCTGACCGGCGCTGCCGGTTCGCCCGTGACGCCGATCGCCACGGTATGATCCGGTACACGATCCTGCTTCCGGAAAAAACAAAACTATCGTATGGAGTGAAGATCTGTGAATGAGAAGGTTGGCCCGAAAAAAAAGATATAGCTTGTTTCTCCGGTTGGGGTTTTTGGCGATATCCGTATATATTTTATACAGAATAGTCGATTTTAAACTCGTCTTTCAGCACATACGTGAAATTCCGCTAAGCATCCTGTGCATTCTCATTGTCATTGCCTTGTTGAGAACCTGGCTTACCGGATTGCGATGGCAAATGGTCAACCCCGATGTATCCGGCCAGCTCAGCAACTGGCAATATTTTCGCTTGGTCATGATGGCCAAGCCTTTCAATCTGATTATGCCTGGTGCGCTCGGAGGGGATTTCGCGAGGACGGCTTTTACAATCAAAGCAGTAAAAGCCAAGCATGTGGACAATGTGATCGCTATCGTTGTAGATCGTTTTGTGGGGTTGCTCTCGATTACAATATTGGGCGCCACCGCACTTGTCTTTATGAGCGACCTTCCGGACAAGCGTCTCGACCAGGCGA
>CAMYKF010000452.1 GCA_947258905.1 uncultured Pirellulaceae bacterium
AGACTTGCCAAAAACGATTGTGGCCGTCGCGTGGGGCGATGCCTGGACGAACATGCTGCAACCCTTCTGGGCCGTGCCACTGCTGGCGATTGCCGGCCTGAACATCAAGGACATCATTGGCTTGTTGCTGATTACGTTGCTGGCCAGTGGCGCCGTGTTGAGTCTGGTTTTTCTGCTCGTTTGATCGTGGGTATCCGTCAATAGTAGCGGCAGGGCGCAAGCCCTCCGGTAGTGAAACATGTGCGATGGACCGGAGGGCTTGCGCCCTGCCGCTAATTGAGACGATTTGTCCTTGGGGAATTCCCGGACACCCTCGGATTGATCCCTTATGCCGACGCATGCTCGAAGCTGCGTTGCAAAAAAACACCATGGTCTGAACGTTTTTCCGCGAATCCCCCGCATACAGACGTTGGGCATCGCGTCTGCAGAAGCATGAAAAAACTCTTCTTGCTTGCTCTCCCGGAGATGTTCATGTTCACCAGGACCGTCATGCTCATCATGTTCGCTTTCGTCAGCAACCTGACCGGGCCGCAGGAATTTGGAACCGCCAAACGGAACGCCGAGGAAAATGGTAATCCGTTGATTGTCGTCGTGGGCGCGGAATGGTGTCCGGCCTGTGTCCAGATGAAAAACAACACGATGCCGCAGGTGGAACACAGTGGCGCGTTGGCCGATGCCGAGTTCACGTATATCGATTACGACGAGCACCCCGAACTCGCCAAAAAGCTGATGAGCGGCCAGACGATTCCGCAACTGATGCGATTTCAGTACAAGCAGCAGGACCAGCAATGGACCGTGCGCCGATATCAGGGGTCCCCTGGCAGCTTCCAGCAGGTCAGCGGTTTCATTATGGGCGACTAGTCCGACAACGCGAAGTTCCGTTTGACCTGTAGCCGAAGTTGCAAAACTTCGTGTGATTCCCGTGGAGGCCGGTCCGAATTCTTGCCAATCCGGCTACATACAACTGGCCCGAATTCTTGCGAATCCGGCTACCTTGCGATGCGTCGAGCTGCCCGCTTTCCTGTTCCGGGTCAGATCCCCGGCTCTTCTTCTGTTTCTACCAAAATCGGTGGCTTGTGCGATTTCTTTCGCAACCAGTTAACACTTTTGTAAATAGGAGGACGTGAAACAAACCACCGCTCCAGTCGATACTTGCCCGGGAAATCCATCAGCAGGATACCCATCAGGATCGTCAACAGCCCCTGGCCGGGCGCTACCAGCATCACAATCCCTATCAGCACCAACACAACGCCCAGCAGGTTTTTGGCGATCAGCAAGATCAGACGAATCACCGGATGAGCGGTGGCCTGTTTCTGCCGATGGTGGTCGGGCAGGAAATAGTCGGCCGGAATTCGAGCTACCAGGATGGGAATCACCAATAACGTGCCCACAAAGGCCACGATGGAAAACCCGGTCAGCCACCAGAACAGAGCCGGGTTTGCATTGATCCAGTCGAACATCCAGGAAAACACAGTGCTCACTGACTCCTGAATTGCGGGGCCACGCCGAGAATCTGAGCCAGTTCGACGAGCAACCGTTCGGGGACACTCATACTGGCTCGTTGAAGCAATATCTCCCGTGCGAGCGCGGGTTCGTCAGTGATCAAGGCGTCGACACCCTTGCTGATCATCGAGGACATGCCGACGGGATCGTTGACGGTCCACACAAGCACCGGTTTGCCAATGCTGTGCGACGCCCGAACCAGACTCCGATCAACAAAGGACGCGTTAATCGCGAGAAAATCCGCTTCGATTTGTTTCAGGTTACCTGCCGCCAACGACATCAAAAACCCGACCTGCCAATCCGGTCGCAATGACTTCATCTTCTTTACCGCATCAATCTTCAATGACATGATCACCACCTGATCTGCCATGCCACAGGCTTCCACGATATCAACGACCCGTTGTTCCAGTTGTTTTTCGTAGCCGTAGTACTTCAGCTCGATGTTGACGCGAATCTTTCCCTTGCATTCCTGGAGCACGTGTCGCAGGGTAGGGACGCGTTCGTTACTGAAGCTCGGATCAAACCAGCTGCCGATATCGATGTCCCGAAGGTCTTCCATCGTGGCATCCCGGATCTTAAGCGGATTGCCCGCCAGTTTCATAAAGTCGCTGTCATGAAACACCACGACCTCGTCATCAGCGGTCTCCTGCACATCGATTTCCACCCAGTCGGCGTCGTCACTGATAGCCCGACGCACCGCGGCCATGGTGTTCTCGGGAGCTGCCGCCGACGCTCCGCGATGAGCCATGATTTCAGTGCGGTCCTCCAGTTTGATACTGTTCATCGTCACCAGGCCAATGGCCACGGCCGCCACCACTCCCGCGATTGCGCCAAGGATCACGCGGGTCCGGGTGATCCGCAACAACGGCCGATCCGGATCGCTGCTGCCGATCCCCAGCCGGGACGGATCGAATTGCTCTCCAGCACCCCCTGCGCGATAAAAGCCAAAATTGAGTACGGCATATGCCGTGTCGCTGAGCAATGTCACGGCCAGATTAACGATCGACCAGACCAGCAATCCAAAACCGGCCGCGATGACCAGTAGCGGAAGCGATCCGGCAAACGTCGGCACAATCCACTGGCCGATCAAAACCACCAGCCCCGTCGTCAGCGACGAAATGATCGCAGCGGCCAGCAACCAGCCGGCAATCCAGCCGACAATCCGGCGACGATGACCCGTGGCCCGTCGTCGGCTCTCCCGCAATGCCTGTGATGGTCTGACCTGCTCAAAAAACACGATGGGCAGGGCATAAAACCAGTTGGCAATCAGTCGCAAATACAGAAAGAACAAGGCCAGCCCGATGATGGCAGCGATGCCGATGGCTATCAGGAACTCGGGCGGTTTCTCCTGCAGATAAAAATTGATGTCATGGGCCGACAACAAGGCAAAGTAAACGACGGCAGCAATGATCAAAAACGGGGCGACAATCAACAGGGCAATCCCCACCATGCGAACGGTGACGCCCAAAATTCGCGGTGCATTGGTGGCCGAAAACCGCAATGCATCCAGGGGCCGCACGGTTTTGGTTTCCGGCGCCGCCACGATCGACATCAACGCCGCCAGTTCCAGCGCCCCGATGGCCAGCCATGCGGCTCCCAGGATGATCAGGCATACCCAGCCCATCGGCGACAGAAAAAAGAAGACAATATCCTGATCGGCAAGAACTGATTTGCCCGAGAGTGTGACGAGCACGTTTAACAGCACGGCCACGAACGGCGTCAGCACGATGAAGGCAATGATCTTGAACAACAGATTGGTCAGGACCAGCTGCTTCCAGCAACGGGCGAAGTCGCGTTTGATGTCCGGCCAAATTTGATTCAAGGCCGCTGACCTCAGTCGATTTGAATTTCGGGAATATCACCGTCAACGACCAGACGCCCTGCGGTGGCCAGCCGGATTTCGTCGACGCTGACTCCGTGAGCGCGTTCGAGAAGTTTGAATCCCTGGTCGCAAACATCCAGCACGGCGAGGTTGGTGACGATACGTTTCACACAGTTAACGCCGGTCAGTGGCAGCGTGCACTGTGGCAGCAACTTGGACTCGCCTTTTTTGTTCGTATGCATCATGGCCACGATGATGTTGTCGGCCGAAGCCACCAGGTCCATGGCGCCGCCCATGCCCTTGACCATTTTGCCCGGGATCTTCCAGTTGGCGATGTCACCATTATCGGACACTTCCATAGCGCCCAGCACCGTTAGCTGCACGTGCTGGCCGCGGATCATGGCAAAGCTGGTGGAGGAATCAAAGATACAGCCGCCCGGCAAAACTGTAACGGTCTGTTTGCCGGCGTTGATATAGTCCGGGTCCTCTTCGCCTTCCCAGGGAAACGGGCCCATGCCAAGGATCCCGTTTTCGGACTGAAACACGACTTCGATATCCGGCGGCACATAATTGGCAACCAGCGTGGGGATGCCGATCCCCAGATTCACATACCAGCCGTCGCGTAATTCCTGCGAGATGCGTTTGGCGATTCCGACCTTGTCCAGCATTCCCTTATCCTTCGCGTTTGCGCACGGTGAGTTGTTCGATGCGTTTTTCGTAGTTCACGCCCTGGAAAATTCGCTGCACAAAAATGCCAGGTGTGTGAATGAAATTGGGATCCAGTTCGCCGGGTTCCACTATCTCCTCGACTTCGGCGATCGTAATCGTGCCCGCCATAGCCATCACGTGATTGAAATTCTGCGCGGGTCCGTTGTAGACCAGGTTGCCAAAGCGGTCGCCCCGGTGCGCCTTGACCAAGGCAAAGTCGGCGTGCAATGCCGATTCCAGAATATGCGGCTTGCCGTTGAATTCGCGAACTTCCTTGCCCTCGGCCACCTCGGTGCCATAACCGGCCGGGGTAAAGAAAGCGGGAATGCCCGCGCCACCAGCATAGCAACGGGCGGCCAGGGAACCTTGCGGGATCAGGTCGACTTCCAGTTCGCCGCTGAGCATCTGCCGCTCGAACTCGTCGTTTTCCCCGACATAGGACGAGACCATTTTTCTGATTTGCTTTTTTTGCAGCAGCAGCCCAAGGCCAAAATCGTCGACGCCGGCATTGTTGGAGATGCAGGTCAGCCCGCTGATATCCGAGTCGGCCAGGGCCGCGATGCAGTTCTCCGGAATCCCGCACAGGCCGAAACCGCCCACCATCAAGGTCATGTTGTTATCGATTCCTGCAATCGCCTCGGTGGCGTTGGCAACCAGTTTGTTCATGCGTCTGAATTTCCTTGTTAACAGAACCGGTCAGGACGTTGTCAGGTTCTTTTATTTACGTCGACGGCCAGTTTGGTTCCCGCAAGGGCGTTGACCTCGGCTCGATGACGCTGCACCGGGGGGGATCCCGCACGGACCGCATCCCGATAGTTGGGCATCGAAATCACCCTTGGAAATCAGGCGGATACTGTTGTGTTTTCGTTATTATTGCGGGTTGCCGCCGGCTTTGTCACCGGAAACGAGTTTAGTCTGCAAAAAACAACGCGCGAAGGCAGCCTGTCCAGAACGATCCGTCCGTAAACCGGCGGCGGATCTTTCTCGAGTTCCCCCTGCAGCATCAACGTCGCAAATTGTGAATAATGAACAGTGAATTGTGAATGGTGAGGAGCGTTGTCCTTCCTGCCATCATGACACTCCTTCGCCCCAGCAGAGAGACACGATTTGAATTCATCACCTCCCCAGGTATGCCTGATCACCGGTGGTTCCAGCGGTGTGGGCCTGGCCACCGCCGATACCTTTGCTCGCGCCGGCAGTCACGTAGCGATTTGCGCACGCGACGCCGAGCGACTGAAAGACGCTCACGATCACCTGGTGCAGGTCGCCGGCAATGCCGACAACGTGTTGGCCGTGCAGGCTGACATTGCCCGGGCGGATGAAGCCATGCGAGTGGTCAGCGAGACCATTGAGCGTCTGGCACGAATTGACTTGCTGGTCAACAATGCCGGCATGGCGCCGCTGGCTCCGCTGGATGAAATGTCCGACGACGCGATCGACGCCTGTATCGATTTGAACGTACGCAGCACGTATTACGTCACGCGATCGGTGTGGCGAGCCATGAAACAACAGGGCAGTGGCATTGTTGTCAATATTTCCTCGCAAGCCGCCGTCGATCCGTTTCCCGGTTTTAGTCTGTACGGTGCGACCAAGGCGTGGATGGAACTGTTTACCGTCGCGCTGGCCGGCGAAGGCCGCGAGCACGGGATTCGCAGCTATTGTATTCGTCCCGGCGCGATTGAAACACCAATGTTACGCGGCCTGTTCGCGGATTTCCCAGCCGAACAATGCGTGTCGCCCCAGGAAGTGGCCGATGCAATTTGGGCCGTGTGCGGTCCGGAACTGGCTAACAGCAGCGGACAGATCATACGGGTTAGCAAGCAATGATTGAACTGACGCGGCAGGTTCGCTTCAGCCTGATTGACGAGTCCGCTTGCGCTACTGCGGTCACCAACTCGTGGGGCGGCTGGCCGTCGGCCGCGCGCATCGCCCCCTGGTTGACCCTGGAGTGTACGGTGGCAGGCGACGTCGATGCGGCCAGTGGCTACCTGTGCGATATCTCGACCATCGACCGCGTCATTCGCGAGCAGGTTGTCGTGCCGGCCAGCACATCACATCAGCACACGACTTGCCAATCGTTGCTGCAATTCGCCTGGCAACAACTGGCCAACTGTTTTGCGGGTCCGCTTCGCATGACGCGGTTGCGTCTGGAAGCCAGCCCCTTTCTCCATTACTGTTTGCACGCAGACAACGACGCCATGATTGAACTGACACAACAATTTGAATTTTCGGCCTCGCACCGGCTGCACAATCCCGAATTGTCTGACGAGGAGAACCGGGAACTGTTCGGCAAGTGCAACAATCCACACGGCCACGGCCACAACTATGTCGTGGAAGTCACGCTGGCCGGCGAGTCTGACCAGTTGCTGCCGCTGCCGCAATTCGAGGCCATCGTCAAGCGGCAGGTGATCGACCGGCTGGATCACAAGTTCCTGAACTTGCAAATCGACGAGTTTCGCGAGCTGAATCCCAGTGTGGAAAACATTGCGATGGTGATCTGGGGGTGGCTGGGGGACGACACCCTGGCACCTGCCATGCTGCAACGCGTGCGGGTCTACGAGACGCCCAAAACCTGGGCGGACTACGCAGGAAAATAGCGAGGTGACGAGTTCGACAAGGGCTGTCGAATGGCTGAAGATCTGAGACGATTTCTGGGCGGTCTGCCGATCAAGGCCCGCCCCATCGGACGTGTTGAACGCAGCTGGAAATGGGTCAAGCGTTACCCGGCGATCACGGCGCTGATTGCCGCCTTGCTGATTGCCAGTCCGCTGTTGGTTTTAGAGTGGCGACAGGCGGCGCTGGCGACGACGCGAGCCGAAAGGCCGAAGCCGAAGCACTTGCCCAACGCGACTCCAGTCGCGGGCGAGAAGCCCAATTGACCTTTGACAAGGGATTGGAGTTGTGCGTGGGTGGCAAGGCCAATGAGGGCCTGCACTGGATGCTGAAAAGCCTCGAACTACATGCCGACCTTTCGCCGGACTTTCGCGATCTGGTGGCAACAAATCTGGCAAGCTGGTCCCGGCAAGTCATCACGCTGGAAGCGATTTTGCCGGATGACGCCCAGGTGATGCTAACCGCTTTCAGTCCGGACAGCCGCTGGATGGCAACCGGAAACACCGATGGACAGGTGAATATCTGGGACCGCCAGTCGATGCAGCTGAAACATGCCTTGCCACGCTGCGAACAAAATTTTGTGAAGGCACTTTTATTCTCGCCCGATTCCAGCTCCCTGTTTACCGTTTGGGGCATCGACGACACGTCACGATCACCTGGCGGCAGCAGCCAATGGAATGTCGAGACGGGAAAACGGATCAGGAAGTTTGACGAGAGCTGCGGGCTGAATGCCGCCGCTTTGTCTTCCAACGCTGCTCTCCTGGCAACCGGTGATTTTCTGGGTAACGTGCGGATCTGGGATACCGTCGATGGCAAGTTGCTGAGGACCTTGAAACCGGGCGGACGGCAGTTTCACGGACTGGACTTTGCTGAAAATGGCACAGAGATCGTTGCTCTCGCCGAGACGGGAACGGGCGGCCAACGCGAGGGCACGATGACTCGTTGGGACGTGAAATCGGGAGAAAGGCTGGATGAACCGATTCGCCGCGCTGGCCAGTTCTTTACCACAACGGCCACTCCGCAGGGGAATTCCATCGTGATGTTTTCCAGCGATTCCCGGATACCCGTTCTCGATCTGGAAACCTATACCTTTGACGACTCACTGTATTACAGCGCCGAAGGCGCCGAGACGGGAGCATTTTCGCCGGACGGCTCCTTGCTGGCGGTCGCCGGACTGGAAAGTTCGGCGCTGTCACTGTTTGACTCCCGGTCCGGTACCCTTCTCGGGCATATGCACCTGGGCAGTCGGGTGCGTGGCCCGTCGCTGAGCAGTGACGGAACCTGGCTGCTGGTGGGATGTCGAGACTCGCCAGCCGCTGACGCCGCCCATGCCGCATCGCTGCAATGTTGAACAGATTCTGGTCTGCCCCGATGGCAAGACCCTGTTTACGTTGCGGTGAATGGTCGTTTGTGGAATGCCGACACCGGTGAACCCATCGGCGCGGAGATCGAGATTCCCAAGGGCTTCGCGGGCGCTGCGTTTTCAGTGGACAGTCCGAGCATTTTCATTGCCGGACGGGATGGTTCCGTTCAGCTCCGGGGAGTTGAAGACGGATCGTTGATCGCCTCACCGTTGATGCATCCCGCTGAACTCAGGGGTATCGCACTGCACCCTTCGGGGAATTTTCTGCTGGCCGGGTGCATCGACGGCAGTGCCTGGTTGTGGGATTTGAAGTTGCGTCGAACGCTGGGTGCGCCCATGGTGCAGTCAGCGCCGCTGGAAGCCGTCGCGTTTTCACAAGACGGCACTCGTTGTCTTTCCCTTTCACGCCACGAGGGAGTCCGCAGCTGGCCCATGCCGTCGGGAATCAATGAGCTGGACATCCAGCAATTGAAGTTGCAACTGGAAGTTCAAACCGCTGTCCAGTTCATCGGCAATGATGTCGTGATGCCATTGTCGTCGGCTGAGTGGCAAAGTCGTCGAGAACAACTTGGCGAGTACGGATCGGCCGTTCCGATCGCATTGGGAACGCCGCTGGACAAGGCGGACTGGCACGAGGCCCGCGCGCGGGATGCCGAACAGGACCACAACTGGTTCGCCGCGCGCTGGCATCTTGATCGCCTGATCGAACTCGACCCAAATAACTGGCTGTTGCACGCGCGACGCGCCCGCACCCGGTCCTCCGAACAACAATTCAGGCAGGCAGCCAGTGATTATGCCCACGCGAAAGAACTATTGGGTCAACAGGAATATCGCATCAACAACTGGTATCGGCAACGGCTGTGGGAAACGAATCATCGCCAGCTCGACGAAGTTGCAGCGTGGTACGAACAACGATGGACACAACCGGTGGCCAGCCACGGACCAACCCGTTGAAACCCATCTTTCGACGCACAAGTGCGGATTGCCAACCGATTTCACGAGCGTCATAATTTCGTTGCGTGATGCTGCAACAACGCTTCCTGCGCCTTTCTTCATCGACATCAATTCGTCCAGGTAGATCCATGTCCAATTTGCTGAAGATCGTGCTGCCCCTGATCTTGCTGGCCGCCGTCGCCTTTCTGGTGTGGCGGTTCGCGTTTGCTCCGGCTGCAGAAACCAACAACAACGCAAATGACAAGCCGCCGGCAGGCGCCACGTCTGCAAGCGAGGACAAGACAGGCTTGGGCGCCGTGGGCAACCTGACTGAAATGCTGTCCCAGTCAGCGGCCATGATCAAGGGCATCCGCAATCCCCAAACCGCAGAACTGGCGGCCCAACAGCTCGACCAGTTTACCGACAGTCTTGATATCAGCGCTTTGTCCAAACTGCCCGGACCGGCCAAAATGGCCACCCGCGGAGCGATCTTCGGTTTTCAGGACACCATCGACGAGATGCTGGAGAAGACCTACGAAATCGCTGGCGTAGAGGATGTCCTGAAACCATCCGTCGACCGGCTGATGAACAAGCTTGGCCGGTTTGGCGAGTGATGGTGGAACGGGTCAGGAAACCCGTCCACAACACGCTCAGCGTTTGTACAACAGCCGGCCGTCAGCGGTCAAACAGCGCGCGGTTTTCCGGTTGCCAGAGAATCGACATCAGCCAGATCGCAACCGGCAACGCCACGACGATCCCCGGATGGACCGGCAACATCATCAGCACCAGTCCGGCCATGACCAGCGGAAAATTTCTCAGCTGGCCCAGCCAGAGGAACAAGACGATCGATACCACCACCATAAACACCGTATCGATCAGCGCGATACCGCGGACGACCTGGATCAGGTCGCTGGCCTGATCGAACCCGGCATCAAATGTAGCGGCAAACAGGTAAACCCAGGCCGCCATCCCCAGGCAACAGACATTGATCAATGCCACCAGCAGCAACAGGATGCGCGGAATGAGCAAGCGTCGTTTCAGATTTTTCGTTCGCTGCTCGTCGCTATGCGGTTTTGACTCGACAAGGTTGCCGGCGATCGGCATACCGGCCAGTCGCAAGGCCTGACGTGCCCAGTTTTTGGCCAGATGACGATCGGCTTTCTTGGTGCGAATGCGGAACCGGCCGTGTTCACTGACCGGAATATTGGCCACGCTGTCCAGTGAAGACGTCTGCACATCGATCTTGTCATGCAGCCAGCCCTCCTTGTAAGTCAATGACACAAGGTCTCCCATCGGAATGACGGCCGCCCGCGGTGCCGACTTGACCACACCCAGAGCATCCTTGATCTGATACTCGATGACCATGTGTTCGTCGGTGATACGGGCAATCCCGCTGGCTTCGCTGAACCCGGCGTGCACATTGTCGATGAGAAACGGCACATGGGCCAGCGACGAGGCATTGATGGCACCCTGTTGTTCACGCGCTTTTGGTGAGGTGAGGGTGATCAGGGAATCCAGCCGCAAATGAAAGTCTTCGGCCAGCTGATCGTGCTTCTTGTCCAGCACCATTTGCAATCGCCCCTGCACGCTACCGGGAATCTCGTCAAAGATTTCCAGCGAGGCGGCCTGGATTTCCAGCGTGTGGGAGAACATGCCTTTGGTCAACAACGAACTGACAATATCGGAGTAGGGAATCTGCACGGTGCGTTTGGCCGACTTGGCAACGCCCAGGTTGTGAGTGCGAAATTCAATCTCCAGCGACTTCTCAGTCAGGTGAGCAATGCCGTGCAATTGCGAAAGCCCGGCGTGTACCTGATCGTTGTGAAAAGGCAGGCTGAGGCGGCGATGCGGCGACGCGGGCGAGGGCAGGGGCGCTGCCGCAGCAGCGGCGGTGGCTGCTGCTTCCAGCTGCACCGGTGGTTTTTCCTGCAAGGATGAGCGGGAACGCGACTCGATGCCATTGACGGGCTCCAGTGGCGATTCCACCGACATGTCAATCTCTTCGACCGCCGTTTTGACTTCGCTCGCCTGTTGATAACGCCGGTCCGGTTCCTTTTCCAGCGTCCGCATGATCACGTCGTCCATCTGGCCGGTCACATGGGCCTTTTCACTGGGCAGCGAGAACCTTCCGAGGGGCAATTCACCCGTCAGCAATTCATAGAAAACGACACCCAGTGAATAGATGTCGGCACGATGGTCAACGGTCGAAGGTTTTTCGATTTGTTCCGGAGCCATGTAGTTGCGAGTACCGAGGACCTGTTGCGTCCCGGTTAACGTAAAACTGGACTGCCGGGTGCCCAGCATCTTGGCCAGTCCGAAATCGGCGATTTTGATCTGGTCACGGTTTCCCACCAGGATGTTCTCCGGCTTGATGTCGCGATGCACAACGCCCTCTTCATGAGCGTACTGCAAGGCTTCACAGATCTTCGGCACAATCGCCAGCGCCTGATCGGGACTGATGCCGCCGGAGACGATCGCGTCGCGCAAATTGACGCCGTCGATCAGTTCCATGATCAGGTAGTAATAATCACCGGCCTGACCAAAGTCGTAGACGGTGACAATGTTGGGATGATTCAATCGGGCCAGCGTCCGCGCTTCGCGCGCAAATCGCTCCGCAAAGCTGGGATCGCTGGACAATCGCGGAGCCAGAATCTTCAGGGCCACCGGGCGGTCGAGATTGATCTGGCGAGCCCGATAGACCGCTCCCATGCCGCCGTGTCCCAATAGTTCCTGCACCTCCAGAGTCCCGATGATTTTCGACAGTTCCTCGGGTGCCGGCGCGTTAAAGATGCCGGGCACCGGGATGGTTTCCTGATTTGAACCATGCCCGGATATCGCGACGTTCATCAGGCAAGCCGGGCATAGGCCGCCGGGAGCATCCGATTGCAGCTGACTGTCGCACTGGGGGCATTTGGTAGTAGAGATCATGGTTTTCCGCCGTTTTGTCGCTTTCTACATGATATCTAAGCAGAATGCGGCCGCGGGTTACAAGGAAATCACAAAAAATCCGGCTGGCAGCAGGCCATGCAAACCGGACTTCCGGCCTCGTCCACTACCAAATCACCCGTTTGAGGGTTTTGAAATGCGTTCTAATCAGAGAGCTGATACAAGTTGGGAATCCCGTGGCTCGCCTGGTTCGGCTCGATGGGAAACGGTCTCATCTGCAATCCGAAAAACAAAAGGGGTCAAAAAATAAAAGGGGTCAGGCTACTTATTGACGTTTGAATTGGCGGATTTTAGATTGCATAAATGCCTCGCCCGCCCCGCATGTCTTCCGCCAACACCTGCTACCACGTGCTGAATCGCGGCAATGGCCGCAATGCCGTGTTTCACAAGGATGGCGATTACGCCGCTTTCCTGAAACTTCTCAAACAGGCCAGCGATCGAATTCCCATGCGTTTGCTGGCCTATTGCCTGATGCCCAATCATTTCCACTTGGTGGTGTGGAACCGCAAGGAGGGTGATCTCAGCAAATGGATGCAATGGCTGACCACTTCACATGTACGGCGATACCATCGGCATTACGAAACCTCGGGCCATGTTTGGCAGGGGCGTTTCAAGTCGTTTCCCATTCAGTCCGACGAACATCTGTTGACCGTGATGCGTTATGTAGAGGGGAATCCCGTACGGGCAACTTCCATTCCGGTGCGAAAGGCGCAGAACTGGCCATGGTCGTCGGCCGGCACTCCGCCTCGGGATGTCGAGGTAGTGCCGATCCTGCATCCAGGTCCGGTCGAACGTCGCACGGACTGGCTGGATTGGGTGAATACACCGCTGACCGAACAGGAGCATGAGGCGCTGGCCCGGTGCGTCAACCGGGGTCAGCCCTTCGGCAAGGAGGCGTGGCAGAACCGAATCGCCAAACGGCTGGGAATTGAAAGCACCCTGCGTCCCCGAGGTCGCCCGCGCGCGCATAAAAAGTAGCCTGACCCCTTTTTCCTTCTTCATTCCTGCGAAGCCGCATCAGGAATTCGTCGGCAAGCTGCTCGAGTATCAACTGGAATTTCAATTGAACTGGCTCATTCGACAAATCTGACGGGGAGTCTTTTTTTGCCATTCAACAACGCCCTGATGAGTCAAAATCCGTTCACTGAACACGAACCAGTTTTGACAATTCTGCGGCAGATTTCCACGAACACACGCCCGCATGTGAACTTTCTGGACGTTTCGTTCGCTTTGGACAGGAAAAAGCGTTCCATCATGCGTGTGATACGCAAGTCGTTCGCTACGAACTGGTCACGAGACGCGCGACCGGAACGTTTCGTTTCCCCAGTTGACCATTCAGGGCCGCCTCCGCATGATCCTGCATGGGCCCCAACGTCCAATGCCTGGTCATCAGGTTCAGGCAGTCATCCAGCAGGGCAATCTTTCGTGCGGACGGCATTTTCATGGCCGGAAAAAACGCCAACTCGGGAACATCTTCCACGTCCAGAAAATCCAGCGGGTGCAACAACAACGACGGCCGCACGCCCAGGATCCAGCACATTTTCATGGCCTTCCAGAAGTAAG
>CAMYKF010000453.1 GCA_947258905.1 uncultured Pirellulaceae bacterium
TTTCATCTTCCGCACGCGGTTGACGACGACGGCTCCGTCGTACCCGGCGTTTTCAGCGATGCTGCGCAACGGATATTCGAGCACATTGCGAATAATTGTGGCGCCGGCTGCTTCATCACCTTCCAGGCCGAGCTTGTCGAGCACCCTGGCTGCGCGAATCAGGGCTACGCCGCCACCGGCGACGATGCCTTCCTTGAGGGCCGCTGCGGTCGCGCTCTTGGCGTCTTCCAGCAGGTCCTTGCGTTCTTTCATTTCCGTTTCCGTCGCGGCTCCCACGTTGATCTGTGCCACGCCACCAGCCAACTTGGCCAGACGTTCCTGAAGCTTCTCGCGATCATAGTCGCTATCGGTGATGTCGATTTCCTGACGAATCTGCTGCGTGCGGTCTTCGATGGCTTTCTTGTCGCCACCGCCACCGACGATGATTGTCTCGTCAGAAGAGATACGAACTTTTTTGGCCTTGCCAAGATCACTCAGCTTGACGCTTTCCAGCTGGATGCCGAGGTCCTTGAAGATCGGCTGTCCGCCGGTCAGCACGCCGATGTCACCCATGATGGCCTTGCGGCGATCACCGTAACCGGGAGCCTTGACCGCGGCCACTTGCAGAATGCCTCGCATCTTGTTGACCACCAGCGTGGCAAGGGCTTCGCCGTCTATGTCTTCGGCGATTATCAGCAGCGGTTTCTTGGCTTTGGAAACGGCTTCCAGCAGCGGAATCAGTGACTTGTTCGACGAGATCTTTTCTTCATACAGCACGACGTAGCAATTGCTGAATTCGACCGTGACGTCGTCCTGATTGGTGACGAAATGTGGAGACAGGAAACCGCGATCGAATTGCATCCCTTCGACGACATCGACGTAAGTCTCTGCGCCGCGGCCTTCCTCGACGGTAATCACGCCGTCCTTGCCGACTTTCAAAAACGCGTCGGCCAGAACACTGCCGATCGACGGATCATTGTTGCCGGCGATCGTGGCGACCTGTTGAATTTCCTTTTTGTTCTTTTCGTCGATCGGGCTGGCTTGCCTGGTGATGGCAGCGGCAATCGCGTCGGTGGCTTTGGAGATACCACGGGACAATGCCATGGGGTCGTAGCCAGCCGCAATCATCTTCAGGCCTTCGCGCAAGATGGCTTCGGCCAGCACCGTGGCGGTCGTCGTACCATCGCCTGCGATATCGTTGGTTTTGCTGGCCGCTTCCTTGACCAGCTGTACGCCCAGATTTTCGTAGGGGTCATCCAGTTCGATGTCTTCGGCGACCGTCACGCCGTCCTTGGTGATTTTGGGTGAGCCCCAGCCCTTATCGAGTACCGCGTTACGGCCTCGGGGGCCCAGCGTGCTGCGGACGGCACGGGCCAGTTTGGAAACGCCGACCATCAGCGGCTTGCGGGCCGCTTCATCAAAAACCATTTGTTTTGCCACAGTGTTTCTCCCTTGAATTGGCAAGAGGGGTGCGAGATATCGTTTGAATAGCCTGTCAGAGGCTCTGTTTTCCCGGTTGAGTTGGATTGGCTGGCCTGAATTCATGCACACCAAGCGCACGATTTGTCAGGCGCAAATCTCCAGACGACTTCTTTAGGCAACATGCGTGCCAAACCCGCCGGGCCGCTGGATTGACGTGCAGATTGACGCGATTTGGGCGGGGAATTGGCTATCAGACTGTGACGCGGCCGTCAGGGGTCCGCGAAGTCCCCGCTCGCTCCTGACAGGTTGTCAGACAAGGAGGAACCACAGGGCAGGTTTCAGGAAGGCCGCTTCCGTTTTAGGAAGGCCGCTTCCGACTCGCGGAATTTGGGAAGCGGAAGACTCCCCGGGTTGGCCAATTCCTGCAGCTCGGCCACCAGCGACACCTCGTTGGCAAGCAGAGACAGGATTTCACGGGAGTTGATGGAGAACATCTGATCGACGCTGCCCAGTTGTCGCTGGAGCAGGGCATCCAGTTCCCGGCTTTGGGTAACCACTCCCTGCTGCAGGGCTCCCCGGAAGGAGTTGCCCACCATGGTTGCCAGGCGTTGACCGATATCGGAATGCAAGTTGGCCTGGGGTTTTTGCAGCGTGCCTGCGAGGTCCATGAGGACTTCGAATTCCTGAATCGAGTCCAGTTGCTCGTTCACGGACCGGGCCAGTGCTTCACCGCCGGCGGCCTTGCTGGCCGAAGCCACTGACATTCGAAGATCACTTTGTCGCACATTAACCGAACCCGTCAGCTGGTCACCAAACAATCGGGCCTCAAGTTCAAACGCCATTTTGCCAGGTGTCACATCGACCAGCAGGGTCTCGGCGTCACCCAGTTGCCGTGCCGGAACGGAAAGGCGCGGACAAACGATGTGAATCGTGTCGATTTTGCGGGCACCGCGCCGGTCAACCGTCCCCGATACCGCAACCTGTGTTTTGCCCCGGCCCTGCAGATTAAAGGTCGCCGGTTGATCAATCAGGCGAGGAGTCGTGGAGATGTTGTTGGCTGTGCCGGTGAAGCGAATTGTCTGACCGGCAATCTTGCCTTCGCCTTCCAGTTCTACTTGCTTGAATACCAGGCCGGGCTGGTCCCGGAACACGACATCAAAGCCGCGCGCCCGCTCGGGATGGAAGTCCTCCTCGGGATTGGGCACTGCGTCGCGGAACCAGGTCAGCCAACTTGTGATTTCCTGAATCGTCTCGGCCTGTTGATCGGCCAGCAGCATGCGTGTCAGATCCTCGCTGTCGATATCGACGCCGTCCGCGGCGTCGGCGATACGTTGTTTGTCACGCTGGTTGGCTTGCAGCAACGCCTGCCGGTCTTCGCGAAAACGGCTGGTCAACTGGTGCACTTCCTTCTGGGCGCGGTGAAAGTCATTCATTAGTTGCTGGGCCTGCACGATAGCCGATCGGAAACGTTGCAAATCCCGCAGCGGGTTGTCAGAGCGATCAGAGACAA
>CAMYKF010000454.1 GCA_947258905.1 uncultured Pirellulaceae bacterium
CGCTCTTTGCCGAACATTTCGCCCTTCTCATTTTGGGATTCCCACAAACCGTCTGTTCCCAGCATCAGTATTTGTCCATCGATTATGATCAAGTCCGAGGGGGCAGCCAGGCCGGCAAATGAAATGACAGGTAGGTACGGCACAACGCTTCCGCTTCCGTTTGCCGTTGTTCACTGACATACCCTTCGCGGCGAACCGCATCGGCAAACGTAATGTCGCATATCTGCGTGAAGAAAGAGAGCTTCGACAACCAATCCGGTATTTCCGGCACTGCAAAATAGCGATCAAAAAGAACCGCAAATCCATCAAACAGGAAGCCGATGAACTGCCCATCAATCGCACACTGTGGTCCCAGGCCGCCCGTGTCGATGCCATGTGCGAGCACTTGCCCTGGATCGAGGCGCTGGAACGCCAGGCCGAGCGGCTGCGCGGAGAAATGGAATCGATTCGCCAGACGATCGGCGGGGAATCGACGGGGCTGGGCAGCCAGTTGAACCTGAAAGCCCGTGATGTGCGTGACCTGACGAACCGGGGATTCGCGGCCCTGCAGTCGACGGCCAAAACCCTGACCGCCAAGCATGATGAAATCGAAACGGCCCACGAACATCACCAGCGCACCAAACACGAATTGGGTCAATACGAAGGCCGCATGCACTCGGCGATGGTCGAACACGGCGACGGCATTGGAGACACCCGCGAAGACGCTTCGCGACTGGTCAACCGGCTGCGGCGAAGGCTGGACCTGGAGACGATGTTGTTAACGAACAGGTTTTGCCGGTCGGCAAACTGGCGATGCTGGGTTGCGTGTTCATCCTCGGTATTGTCTTCGCGGGATTCGGTTTGCTCAGCCTGTGGTGGAGCGGCGGTACAACCGGTTCGACGGCTACAGAAGTTGGATTCCTGTTTATGGTGCTGGGAACGGTGTTCGGATTGTTCTCGCTGGCGCTCAAGCACCACTGGGAGCGGATTGCCCGTGATGAACTGGAAGATTTCCGGCACCAGTTCGATCTGGTCCGCCAGCAACTGAAACGCGCCAAGGCCGAACGTGACGACATCGAGCGTCATTTGCCGGCCGGCGTCGGCGAATGGGATCTGCAATTGAAGGATGCCGAAGGTGAATTGGCGCGGCTGGAGGATCTGATCCCGCTGGAATCGCGTTACAAATCGGCCATTGCTCATGTCGAGGAATCCGAGCGACGCCTGGAAAAACTGGAGCGTGAGCGTGAGGAGCTTGACCGCAAGTGGCGTGACAACCTGCGACTGGTGGGCATGCCCGAGGACTTGCCGCCCGAGCAGCTGACTGAAATCACCAAACGCAGCGAACGGCTCGTGGGATTCCATACCCGGCTGGAACAGCTGGAGAACGAAGTCTTCGACCGCGACAAGGAGCTTTCGCAACTGACCAAGCGGATCGATTCGCTGTTGAGCGAAGTTGGTCTGGAATATGACGTGGAATCGGATCCAGCCACCCGCCTGCAAACGTTGCGAATCTCCATCGGCGAACAACGACGTTTGATGGGACAACGCAAGGAACTGGCCAACAAGTTCCGCGGCCTGCGGAACACCTATCTGAAGGCCTCGCGGGAGCTGGACCGATTGCTGGGCCAGAAGCGTCGCATGTTGTCGCAGGTCGGTGCCGACACGGAGGCCGAGTTCCGCCAGATTGCCCTGAATCGCAAGCAAAAACAAAAGCTGATTCGCGAACGCAGGAACCTGTCGGACCAGATTGCTGCCGCTTTGGGCGACCAGGTCAGCGAGGAACATGTCGGTGCCGAACTGGACAGCTACGGACAACACGGTCTGGAAAAGCGCTGGGAATCACTGCAAGCCGAAATCGAGGAACTACGTCAGCGCCAGTCCCGATTGCATCAGCAGCGCGGCGAGTTTCTGCAGGAAGTCAAAATGCTGGGCGAGGACTCGCGACTGGACGAGGCCCGTCTGGAGCTGGGCGCGGTCGTACAGGAGATGGACGATCTCAAGCGACAGTGGCGTACACTTGCCGTCAGCAGCCAGATGCTGGAATCGATCCGCGAGAGCTACGAAGCCAAGCGACAACCGGAAACGTTGCTGGAGGCCTCGTCATTCCTGGAGAAACTGACCGAAGGGCAGTACACGCGGATCTGGACACGCCTGACCGGTGAAGAATTGCTGGTCGACAATGCCAAGGGCGAAACGTTGTCGGTGGAACATCTCAGCCGGGGAACCCGCGAAGCGGTCTACCTGGGCCTGCGTCTGGCGCTGGTCGATGCCTATGCCCGGCGTGGAGCCGTGTTGCCGCTGGTCCTGGATGACGTGCTGGTCAATTTTGACGCCAACCGCGCCCGAGCCGCTGCTCAGGTGTTGCGAGATTTCGCCGCCGGTGGTTATCAGGTGTTGATGTTCACCTGTCACGATCACATTCGTGACCTGTTCCATAACCTCGATACCGATGTGCGGGTGCTGCCTCATCACCGTGACGTTGTGGACAGCAACGCCATGCCCATCATGCTGGGCGAAGCGAAAATTGATGTGGCACCGCAACCGGAGGTCATCGAGCATGATCCGATTCCGGCGCTGCAGATTGAACCTCATCGTCCGGTTTATCTGGAGACGGAGGAGTTCGATCCCGAGCTGGCGTTTGAACTGTCGGCGATTGGAGAGGATCAGCAACGAGAAGTCTCGCTGGACGAGCGGTTGTTAAGGTATGAGGCTCGCGCAAACTCGACGGATGCTGCCTGATGCATGGGCGGGGCGGCCTGGTCACGCCCGCTCCAGAATCCAGTGGATCAGCTTCGTCCCTGGCGTTCGTCGCTGGCTTACGGAACCGCCGGTCATTAATCCGGCGCGGGCATGGCCATGGGCAGCGTGTCCATGCCACCCGTCCAGTCAAACTCCCCCCCGCCCGCAAATCTCCTCGTGACAGGCGGCAAGCTTTTACCAGCCGTTTGACTCGCACTCATCTTGCCCCAGCGACAGGATTCGGCAGACCATTGTGCACGGTGTTTTTGACACGAGAACTGCAACTGCCATGACTGACGCCAATGGACCGGTTTTGACGAATCCTGGCGGGATGTTGCAACACATTCGACTGAAACGATCGGAAATTGTCCGATAGTTCCTACCAGATATCCTACCGCGTGTTCACGCAAAATCGTTTCGCTTGTCAGCGGAACACGTCGAGGACTCATTTCGAATGAAGGCAGGAGAACTATGAAACTGAAACAAATTACCTGCGTCGTCGCCGTGATGCTGATGAGTTCGGCGACGGTGATTGCCCAGGAGGCCACGACGGCCGGTTATGCAAATACGGGTGCCACTGCGGCATCCACCACCGCGGCAGCGGGAGTAAACCCGTACGCCAACGCAGCAACGACTGCTTATGCCATGGGTTACGGGTGCCATCGCCCGTGGAACTACGAACAGGCCCAGTCGCTGTGGGACGGCTACTGTGAAGAGATTTATCAAAAAGAAGATTGTGGCCTGTTCGGCTGCGGTGGCGGCGGCTGTGGCGGCTGTGGCGCAGGCAACTGCTCACGCTGGCCCGGCGGTGATTGCTGCGGTTGCGGCGGTGGCGGATGCGGCGACGCATG
>CAMYKF010000455.1 GCA_947258905.1 uncultured Pirellulaceae bacterium
TGGGCATTCATGCGGTTGAGAGCTTCGACAGCCAGCTGGTCGGCAGTCAGCGTTTTGGGCTGTCGCGTCATCAAGTCGCCGACGGGTTGATCCAGCGGATTGTGGTTTTGCTCCAGAATACGCCGCAAGTCCCCGTCGGTAACAATTCCCAGGAGACGGCCGCCATTGTCCACAACGAATCCTGCGCCGAGTGTTTTTTGACTGATGACGACGATGGCCTCCCGCAATGACGCCGTCTCGGGCACTCGCGGTATGTCATCGTTGTGAGCCATCAGATCGCTGACGCGCAATAACAATTGACGCCCAAGGTGTCCGCCGGGGTGGAAAACCGCGAATTGTTCAACCGTAAAGCCGCGCAAGTGCACCAGGGCGATGGCCAGTGCGTCACACAAGGCCAGCGTGGCGGTCGTGCTGTTGGTCGGTGCGCCGGTGATCGAGTCCGCTTCTGCCACAACGCCTGTAGGCAGATTGCAGTCGCTGACCTGAGCCAGCGAATTGGTCGACGATCCGGTGATGGAAACTACCGGTACATGGTGTCGTTTCATGAACGGCACGAGACTGACGATGTCGCGGGTTTCGCCACTGTTGGACAGGGCCAGAAGCACGTCGTTGGAGGTGACGATGCCCAGGTCACCATGCAGGGCCTCGCCGGGATGAAGAAAAACAGCGGGTGTTCCAATACTGCAGAACGTCGACGCGGTCTTGCGGGCAATCGCACTCATCTTTCCCATGCCCGTGACGATCACACGGCCCTCGCAGCGGTAGATCAGGTCAGTGGCCTGAGCACAGTCTTCGGGAATCGCCTCGGCCAGTGCTGCAATGGCATCGGCCTCGCTGCGCAGCACCGCTTGCACGATTTGGCGAACTTGCTGTTGATCGAGTTCCGGTTTTTGCATGTCGCTGGCAGTTTGTCGGTTGGCGTTGTCTCAATTATAGTCCGCGCGGGCAAAATCCCGTCAGGCCATTATTTGCCCGTAAGCGCCGCGTGGTGAAGTTTCCGTACGAGATCGGCGTAAACGATTTCCGGGGTCAGGTGTTTTCTGGCGTAGTGCAATGAAGCGGTCGAGGTCTTGGATATGAGGGATGGATCGCTGCCGAGTTCGGTCATGTGCCGGGCCATGTCGTCAGCGGTTTCAAATACGATCCAGGGGTCGGGCGTATCCCCGGTGGTCATCCCCTCGGCGCCCTGTGCCGAGACGATCAGCGGTTTTCCGTGCGCAATGGCTTCCTGGTTCTTGATCTTCAGTCCTGTGCCAAAGCGAACCGGATTGATGGCTACGCGAAATGACTCGTACAGTTCGCTGCGGTCCGACACGGTTGGCTGCAGCTGGATACCAGGCTGAGCGGACTTGCCGGAATCCAGCGAGCGGCAAATGGTGCCGGCCAGCAGACAAGTTGCTTGCGGATTGTCCGCGATCACCTGCGGCCAGACCTGCTGCAAAAACCATTGAATCGCGTCCACGTTGGAAGCGTTGTCGGAACCGAAATAACCGAAGTCGTACCTGGCGGCTTCACCCGCTACGGATTCCGGAATGGATTCCGCTGGATGTCCGGCCACAATCACGTCGACCGATTCGGGCGCCATTTGGCGAAATGCCTCGGCTTCGTGAGGCTGAATCGCGATCACGACATCAAACCCGGCAAGGGCCGCGGCTTCCTCTTCCGGAGAGATACGAATCCAGTGCTCGTGCGCGAACCTGGCAAACTGCCGGTATCTCTCGGAGAGCAGATCGTGCGTGTCCACCAGCCAAAGCGGTTTGCCGTGATTCCCTGATTCAGGAATCAGGTATGCCAGCGTCACGTACTCGGCGATGACCGCATCCGGGTCGATTTGGCGCAGCACCTGTGCGAAACGTGGTTTCAAAAACGGCACTGCAAAATCCGCCAGGTAGCGTGTCGATGGATCGCCAGAGCTCTTTCGACGGCGGGTCCCGCCGCGCAGCCAGTTCACAGTGCACTTGATTTCCCACACGATGCGTGGCCACAAGCCTGCCGGCTTCCAGTCTTCGAACAGCGAAATGACATGCAGACCCAGCTGCCGGATGCGCCCGCGTTCGGCAGCCACCGTTGTGCCGGACGCAGCGTCAGCGAGTGTCGTTGCCAAAACGGTAACGACATCGAATCCGCAGTCCAGCAGATGACGCACCATGACGTTGATACGTTCCTCCGCGCCCGTGCTGCGATGCCAGTAGCGGACATCGGTGACAATCATGACTTTGGGGGATGCCTTGCTCACTTTGATGGGTGCCCCGAACTTTGCGGCGAACGATCCTGCACACGACGACTGCTGCGCAAGGCGAGATATTCGCCGCGCGACAGACCGGCACGGATCAAATGAGATACCCAGACTTCCGGCGGATGATGGCGTCGCTTGAGTCGGAATCCGATTTGATTGCGTATCCACTCCAGCCATGCCGTGCGAGTCGTTTTCTGAATCTTGCCCTGAGCGATATTGGTTTGTCCTTGCCCGACAAAATAGCGCTGCACGAATTCAGGGGTAGCCCGGTCATCGCTGATAAAGTGTTGCACGGTCGCGTCCGGCAACCAGATGCCCCGATAGCCCGCCGCCGCGATCCGCCTGAGTACGTTAATTTCGTCATCGCCAATCATGCCATGAGCGTTGCGACCGCGAGCGACATCGAAGCGGAATTGCCGCTGAATGTCGGCACGGATCGCAAAGTTGGCACCATAGGGAAATACGTTGGGTGCCAGCTCCATTTCCCGGTCGCCCAGATCACGCCACGCATAAACCGCCCGGCACTTGTCCCACGTTTCTTCCAGCCACGCCGGCTTTTCACTCTCAAACACCGGAACGATCTTGCCGCCGAAATAGCCGGCATCGGGATACCTCGCAAAACCCGCGGCATAGGCAGCCAGCCACCCGCGGTCCACGATCACGTCGT
>CAMYKF010000456.1 GCA_947258905.1 uncultured Pirellulaceae bacterium
AATGACGGTTGGCTTGTTTGCGGGGTGGCAAGCCGTGGGCACGGTGCTGTTGCTGACCGGGCTGTTGTTGACCATTCGCTGGTGGACTCGCCGTTACGATTTACTGCCGGTTGTCGGTTGGCTGACCATCGCTGTACTGTTACAAATCTGCCTGTGGCGATGGATTGCCGAACTGACGGCATCGCGTGGCGGCGTCCCGGGCTGGGCCATCTCGGCGGTTTGTCTGGTGGTCGGGGTTTGCCTGACTGCGCTGGCGGGGGTTCAGCCTGTTGAGGTGGACAGGTCACCTCCGGAGCACAACTCGCAAAACTCATAAAACGTTGAAAGGATTACAAACAACCTTCTGCCTTCGAAATTCCTTGTTCGACATTTTGCGGTTCCGGGCATGCACCGAATATCGAATGTCGAACAAGGAATGTCGAACCGATGAAGTGACCAGCAAAAAGGGAATCGTTCCAGGAAATGACCGAAAACCGATACGAATATACTGGCAGCCCCAGGCACCGCACACTCGTTGGTCGTGCGTCCGGTTCGGCCTGGGATCAGGCGACTCCTCACCGGGACCATGTGCTGAGGCTGTTGAAGCGTCATGACGAGGGGCGACGCGGCATGATCTGCGTATGGGGTGTGGGCGATGGTACAGCGCTGGATCTGAAGACGCTGCTGGACCGGCACCACGAAGTACATCTGGTCGACCGCAACGCGGACGCGATCGAGCAGATAATCGATGCGCAGCGGGTTGTGGACCCGCAACGCATTCGTCGCCATGGAGGTGTTGATGTGACCGGTGTGCATGACCTTTTGTCACAGTACGCGGCCGAACCAGATGCCGCATTGCTGGAGTCCATTAACGAGAAAATTGCCAGTCACGAGTTGCCGGATCTCGGCGATTTCGAAGTGATTGTGTCGTTGTCGCTTTTGTCGCGTTTGACACGCCACCTGGTGCATTGTCTGGGCACGGATCCGGAATCTTCCATGCAGCCACTGATCAACCTGCGGCAGCGGCATCTGGAATTGCTGGTTGAACATACACGTCCCGGGGGCCACGCCTTGCTGATCACCGATCTGGTTTCTTCGCAGACCTTGCCGGCTTTGTTGTCAGCGCCTGCCAACCTGAATGAAGTGCTGAATGCGGGATTCGCAACCAACAACTATTACCCGGGCATCCATCCGGCGACGGTCGATGACGTATTGCTGAAACACGAACCCTTTCAGGACAGGTTTGACGCGGTGAACGTCAGCCAACCATGGCTGCGTCACGAGGATGACGTCGTGGTGGCCGCGATGGCCTATCGCATCACAGTGAAAGCGTGAGGGTGGTGTCGAGACGCCGGCAGCACCCCGGTTTTGCAATGTGACCTGGATAACGGGCGTTTCGCGAAAGTCAGGCAAATCAGCAACAAAAACACTGTTTTGCCGGGAATCAGCAAAGCTCACGGTTGCATTTTTTAGCCAATCAAAAAAAATACGTTGCCCGGCGATGCCTGCCAGGTGTTGCCGGAGTTTTCAATAAACAACAAATTATCTCAACCGAGGAATTCACATGAAATTTCGTATCCCCTTTATGGCCGCACTGGCTGCCATCTGTATGATCCCGCTGGCCGTGTCGGCCCAGGAAACGGATCAGGAACCGGAGATGTTGACCGTCGGCTCGGTCGCTCCCCAGCTGGACATTGAACACTGGGTGAAGGATGGCAACGGCAAGTTCCAGCCGGTCACCAGGTTCGAGGACGACAAGGTCTACATGGTCGAGTTTTGGGCCACGTGGTGCGGTCCCTGTATAGCCAGCATGCCGCACCTGGCGGAACTGCAGAATGAGTACGCCGACCAGGGCCTGCGGATTATCAGCGTCAGTGACGAGGACCTGGATACCGTGGAAGAATTCCTCGAGCGCGAAGTGCGTGGCGAAGAGGACATGACGTATGACGATCTGACGAGCAACTGGTCACTGACTACCGATCCCGATGATTCCGTGTCGCAAGATTACATGCGGGCCGCCGGTCAGAACGGTATTCCCACCGCATTTATCGTGGGCAAAACCGGACACGTTGAATGGATCGGTCATCCCATGGAAATCGATGAACCGCTGGAACAGGTGATCAACGACGAATGGGATCGCGAAGCGTTTGCTGTCAAGTTTCGTGCGGAGCAGGAAATGGACATCATGATGAGCAAGCTGCGTCGCAAGATGATGGAAGGCGACACGGACGCCGTGATCGAAATGCTGGGCGAGGCTATCGAGAAAACCGAAGACCCCGATATGAAAAAGCAATTCACGGTCATTCGCGCCCAGGTGGTGATCTCCACCGGTGCCGAAGGCGCTGCCGATGCCATGAATGATTTGACTGAAGCCATTGGCGACAATCCGGAAGGCCTGAATCAGGTTGCCTGGTCGGTTGTGGAAATGCACCAGTCGGGTGAAGAAGTCGGTGAAGATTTGGTCGTTGCCGCCGTCGCTGCCACCGAAAAGGCGCTGGAATCGACCCCCGATGCCGGTCACATCATGGATACGCTGGCCCATCTGGTGCACATGCAAGGCGATCTGGATCGCGCGATTGAGCTGACCGAAAAAGCCGTTGAACTCAGCGGCGACCAGTTCCCCGAGATCGAGGAATACCTTGAGGAACTGCGTAAGGAAAAAGACGGCGACGACGACTAGAACTTAATTCGTGACGCAGTTGTTGCGGCCTGTGGCCGCCGCGACCTTTCATTCAGGGGCAAGTGGTCAGCGGGCCACTTGCCTTTCTGTTTATAACTTGCTGGTTGACGTCGGCTGACGCTTTGCCCCGGGTTGCCAGCGACTCGTGAACAATATGCACAACGCGGTAACCAGGGTTACGCCAATAATGATCAGTTGCCGCAACTCGGCGTTGGCCAGACCCTTCTTGATGAATGACTCGTAGCTGAACCAGCCGCCGACAATGACCAGACTGGTCCAGATCAAAACTCTCGCGGGCACGACGCGGTCCTTCAGGAACAGCCAGCTGGACAGCAGGGACGCGCTGCCCATCACCAGCCCGAACCACAATCCGGCATGACCACCCTCGGCTGAAAGGAATCGCCACAGCCCGCTGGCAATCACGCACAGGCCAAACGTCGCGCTGGTAATACAAGGCGCGGTGTTGTTTGCGGGCACCCTCATCTGCTCCTTTGCGTGATCGAATCAGTAGCCGCCCACCACTTCAAGCGTGGAAACTGGCGACCAATTGGTTACCGGACAACCTGGCTTGTTAATGCTTGCCGCGGTAGTCTGTCGTACGATATGGCCCGCAATGTTAGGGTTATGACATTTGCAATCCGGCGGTATCGCGGCAAAATGCTGGTTCACTAGCCCCTCGCGTTGTAGCCGATCGTGCGGTTGTCCGCCAAGACCCGAAGTTTGAGTCAAAAAAACACATGAACCGTTGCATTCCGATTCTATTGCTGCTGTGCCTGGCCATTCCCTGGGCCGGTTGTTCCAAACCACCTGCCAAGTCAGATCCCATTCGTCCGGTGCGGGCGGTCAAGATCGGGGACGTCGATGCACTGAGCGGCCGGTCTTTACCCGGTCGCGCGCGGCCTGCCCAGGAAGTCAACTTGTCGTTTCGGGTACCAGGTCCGTTGATGCAGTTGCCCGTGAGTGTCGGTGATCAGGTGAAAACCGGCGACATTTTGGCTCAAATCGACCCCACGGATTTTCGCGTGGCTGTCAGAGACGCCGAGGCCAGTCTGGAACGTGCGCAGCGAAATCTGGAAGCCATGCAAATGGCTCGCCCGGAAGAGATTCGCGTTGCCCAGGAGGAAGTGAACTCGCGTCGCGCCTCGCTGGCGAGGGCCAAAGCGGATCATGATCGCAGCATTGAATTGCTGGAGGGCAATGCGATCGCCCAACGTGAGTTTGACGTCTCATTGAATCTGCTGCGGGTGGCCGAGGCCAATCTGGAAGCCGCCCAACAGCAACTGGAGCAGGCGCAAGCCGGTGCCCGATTGGAGGATATCGATGCTCAAAAGGCGGAGATTCGTTCGCTTGACGCCAATCTGGAAAATGCCAAAAACCAGCTCACGTACACGACGTTGAAAGCACCGTTCGACGGCACCATTTCCGCAACGTTTGTCGAGAACTTTGAAAAAGTGCAATCCGGACAACTGATCGTTCGCCTGATCGACAAGACACGGATCGAGTTTACGGTCAATATTCCGGAAAGCAGCATTTCGCTGGTGTCGTTCGTCAGGGATATTACGTGCATCTTCGATGCCTTTCCCGATCATCCGTTTTCGGCAGCGATCACCGAAGTCGGCAGCGAAGCATCGCAAACGACCAGAACCTTTCCCGTAACGATCGTGATGAGTCAGCAATATGCCGACGAGGGCATCACGATTCTTCCCGGAATGGCCGGGCGGGCTACCGGACGCATTGAAATCCCCGAGGGATCACTGCAAGCCGGTATCGAAATTCCGGCAACCGCCTTGTTTGTTGACGGGGAACAGACATTTGTGTGGGTGGTCGATGAATCGACGAACACCGTGCAACGGCAGGCGGTCACGAAAGGCGAGCTGACGGCTCACGGTGTGATGGTGCCCGAGTTGCGGCCGGGACAGTGGATTGCGACCGCTGGAGTTCACTCGCTCACAGAAGGCCAGCAAGTGCGCATTGTGGGTCAATAGGCCGCACGTCACACCGTTCAGCATTCTTTTGGAAGCAGTTGCATGAGTCTGGCCAAAGCCGCCATCGAAAAACCATTTGTCACCGCGTTTACCACAGCCTTGTTGCTGGCGGCCGGCGTGGCTTCGTATTTCCAGCTGGGACAACTCGAGGATCCCGAGTTCACAGTCAAATCTGCGTCGGTAATCTGCCGCTATCCGGGCGCCAACGCCGAGGAAGTTGAACTGGAGGTCACCGATCGGCTGGAGATTGCCATTCAGGAGATGCCACAGCTGAAACAAGTGGAGTCGATTTCCCGCGCGGGCCTGTCGATGATCAGCGTGGAAATTCAGGCCAGATATCCTTCGTCGGCGCTGCCGCAGATCTGGGATGAGTTGAGAAAGAAAGTCCGTGACGCCAGCCGGAACCTGCCACCGGGTGCCGGGCAACCTCTGGTTAACGATTCGTTTGGTGATGTTTACGGTTTCCTGCTGGCCATCACGGGAGACGGTTTCAACATTTTCGAATTGGAGGACTTTGCTGACGCCCTGAAGAAGGATCTGAGTCTGGTGCCAGGCGTCGCCAAGGTGAATATCTGGGGTGTGCCACAGCGTTGTATCTACATTGATGCGCAGGAGACCCAGTTAACTCAACTGGGCGTTCCCCTCGAATCCTTGCACGCCACGCTGCAGTCACAGAATCTGGTCGTCGATTCGGGGGGCCTTGATTTGCCGGAAGACCGTTTGCGTATTGAACAAACCGGTGCCTTCGACTCACCCGCTGATATCGAGAACCTGACGATCCGCGGCGCCGAGGCGGTTCAGATGCTGGCCGCCAATTCAGTCGGTCGCAATCTGGCTCCCACCGAAGAACTGTTGCGAATTCGGGACATTGCCGAAGTGCGTCGCGGGTTCGTCGAGCCGCGGACATCCGAAATGCGTTACAACGGCCAGCCTGCCCTGGGGATTGCGATTTCCAATGTCTCCGGCGCCAACATCGTTAACCTCGGTCAAGCCATCGACCAGCGACTGGATGCACTCATCGCTGATTTGCCTGTGGGTGTCGAGTTGCACCGCATTTCCTGGCAGTCCGATCTGGTTACGGCATCCATTAACTCGTTCATGATCAGCTTGCTGCAGGCCGTTGCGATCGTCGTCGCAGTTTTGTGGCTGGCGATGGGATTTCGCGTCGCGGCTATCGTTTCGCTATGCGGTTTGGTGTTTGTGATCATTGGCTCTTTCCTGGTCATGTCCCTCTGGGGCATTGATATTCAGCGGATGTCGCTGGGTGCATTGATCGTGGCCATGGGCATGATGGTCGATAACGCCATTGTGGTGGCGGACGGGTTTATGGTGCGTCTCCAGCGTGGTATGGATCGCAAACAGGCGGCGATCGAATCAGCGACTTTGCCAGCCTTGCCGCTGCTGGGCGCCACGGTGATCGCCGTGATGGCCTTTTATCCAATCTACGCATCGGAGGAGGCAGCCGGTGAGTATTGCGCGTCACTGTTTCAGGTGATCGCCATTTCGTTGATGATCAGCTGGTTGCTGTCGGTCACGATTACGCCGCTGGTTTGCATGTGGTTTCTGCCCGAGCCGGCGGAGACGGAAGCCGACCCCGCTCCGCGCGGATTTCTAAAACGCTTTATGATCTGGCTGGAGGGCGCGATTCGATACCGCTGGATGGTAATCCTCACACTGGTCGGGTTGCTGGCCGTCTCCTTCGTCGGGTTTGGGGCCGTCGACCGCACCTTTTTCCCCGATTCAGATCGTCTGCAGTTGATGATCGATTACTGGGCCCCGGAAGGCACACGCATCCAGACCACCTCGCGTGACATGCGGGCCATCGAAGACCACTTGCTGGCCGACACGGACCGTGTCAGCAGCGTCAGTTCGTTTATCGGGCAGGGTCCGCCACGGTTCTACCTTCCGGTCGAGCCGGAGCGTCCTTATTCGTCCTATGGCCAGCTGATCGTCAACCTCAAGAATCTGGAAGCCTTGAACAGCCTGATTCCCGATATCGACGCCTGGATGAAAGAAAACGTGCCACAAGCCACAACGGTGGCGCGCCGATATGGACTGGGTCCGTCGGAGACGTGGCAAGTCGCGGCGCGAATCAGCGGGCCAGCTGAAACCGACCTGGACGAAATGCGCGCCCTCGGTGATCGGGCCGTGGAAATTCTGGAAAGCAGTCCTCATACCATGGTCGCCCGTACAAACTGGCGACAACCGGTTCTCAAGATCGTTGCCGATTACGATCAGCAACGCGCCCGCTGGTCACGCGTTTCCCGCAGGAACATTTCTGACGCAACCCGCATTGGTTTCGACGGCCTGCCTGTCGGGCAGTATCGCGAAGGCGACAAGTTGCTGCCGATCATCCTGCGTCATGTCGATGCCGAGCGGGAACGGCTGGCTGACGAATTGCCGGGCTTGCAGGTCATGCCCTCCCAGTCCAGCGATGCCGTACCACTGGCTCAAGTGACCAGCGGCATCGACGTCGTGTGGGAGGTACCCATTATCTGGCGCTTTAACCGCCGTCGCACGATCACGGCCCAGGCGACTCCGCCGGATGGAGTTGCTGCTGCCACGCTGCGAAACAGTGTCATCGAACAATTTGCACAACTGGAACAGGATTTGCCGCCCGGCTACGACCTGGAATGGGGCGGCGAATATGAAAGCTCACGCGATTCCCAGCAATCGCTGATTCCCGGTATGCTGCCTGCGGCGGTCATTGTCTTGTTGATTATCGTGGCGCTGTTTAACGACTGGCGACCACCGTTGATTATCCTGCTGGTTATCCCGTTTGCCTTTATCGGCATCACGGTCGGTTTGATTATCACTGGACAGTCATTCGGCTTTCTCGCCCTGCTGGGTGCCATGAGTTTGGCAGGCATGATGACCAAGAATGCCATTGTGCTACTCGACGAAATCAATCTGCAGCGCGCTGCCGGAAAACGACCCTATTCCGCCACGGTCGAATCAGCCGCCAACCGTTTGCGGCCGGTGGTGCTGGCCGCGGCCACCACCGTGCTGGGCGTGATCCCGTTGTTGTCCGATGTGTTTTGGGTTGCCATGGCGGTGACGATCATGTTCGGCCTGGCATTCGGAACCGTGCTAACCATGGTGCTGTTGCCGGTGCTGTATGCGACGCTCTTCCGCTTGTCACCCGATGATAGCGACTAGCAGGTCGCAGGTCGCAGGTCGCAAGTCGGAGGTCGCAGGTCTTACTCGGCGACCATCGGGCATGGCCACGGCATGCGTGGCCATGGCACCCTTGCCCAAAAACCAGGAAGTGCGAGCACTGCTGGACAAGCCGAGGGTGTCCGGGAATTGTAGCGGAAGGGCGCAAGCCCGCCGGTTGTGGATTCCTGGTGAAGGACCGGAGGGCTTGCGCCCTGCCGCTGGAATTACACGATGTATCTAACGGCAATACGCGGACATCCTCGGACAAGCCAGCAGTGGCACTCGTTGCACCCACGTCTTCGTGCCGGGCGACAACGGTGAAGGAGCGCTGCCGAAGAAGAGCAGCCCTTCCTCAATCGTAGTCGTGATCGTAGTCGTAGTCGTCATCGTCATCGGATGAGGATATGTGACAGATATGAGACCATGTGGCGACTCATGCGGTTGGTATTTCTCGCCAACCGGCATCGTCAGGCTTTCGATTAGGACTACGATCACGATTACGACGAGGATTTGTGCAGACATCGCACGACTCCACTCACTGGCGCTCGAATCCTCAATTCGGCAATGATCTAACCCGCAATCGGGCCGCCGCCTTCACGCGTGATGGCGACCACGGCCGGTTGCGGCGGTAAATTGCTATCGGATGGATTGGGCCAGCGGGTCGACGGCTTGTCAAAGGTTGAACGTTCGCCAGGGTGTTGCACGGCGACAAACAACGTTGAGTTGTCAGGCGTGAAACAGGGCCCGCATAATTCGGCGCCTGTGGGCACGTGGAAGAACTGTTTGGTCAGTGCGCGACGCGGACCGGCCACTTCACAGGCATACACCCCGTCCAGCACGCCCGAGGTATTTTGAAACCCGTCGGTAGCGATCCACAGTCGGCCCTGGTTGTCGAACGCGATGTTGTCGGGACAGGACAGCCAGGTTTCGGGCTGATTGCCCTGGTACCACGCGTCGTCTTCTTCCAGTCGCCCTGCACGCAGAAAGATATTCCACGGGTGTCGTGTGGCGGCGTGATCGGGCAAATCGTTGTGACGCGGAATCTCCAGTTCAATGATGTGGCCGTGGACGTTTTTGGCACGCGGGTTGGCGGCATCCACGCGAATCTGGCTGCGTCGCGAATTATTGGTCAGTGCCAGAAAAACGTTGTGGGTGACCGGATTGGCCTCGACATCCTCGGGCCGATCCATGGGCGTTGCCCCCAGGTAATCGGCAGCGCGACGGGCCTCAATGACGACATCAGCCTGGCTGTGAAAGCGGTTTTTCCAGGTCAGCGGACCGTGGCCGTGCACCAATGGCAACCAGTCGACCATGCCGTCCTCGCCAAACCGGGCGACGTACAGCGTACCCTTGTCGAGTAAATCACGATTGTTTTCCCGCTTGTCCGGATCGTATTTGCCTTCGGTAACAAACTTGTACAGGTATTCGTTGATCTCGTCGTCGCCGGTGTACACGACCACCCGGCCGTCATAATTGATGGCGGTAGCAGTGCGGGGCTTGGGACAAGTCGAACCGGTCGTCGATGCGGTAAAAGGAATAGTCGCCCCCGCCGGTCACGCTGTAGCGTTTGTAGTTTTCCGCTTCCGAATCGTCGCCCAGTTCGCCGCGAAAGTAGAAATGGAAATTCTCTTCACCACTGAGCACCGTGCCCCAGGGCGTTACGCCGCCCGAACAGTTGTTGATGGTGCCGGAGACTTCACGCCCGCGCGGATCAGCTTCGGTTTTCAGGCGGTCGTGGCCGCGCGCCGGTCCGCTGACTTCCATCCGCGTGCGCATGGTGATGCGGCGGTTCAGCGGACTGTCCGCCACCACTTGCCAGACCCCGTCACTGTCCTGGCGGATCTCGACAATCGAATGTCCATGCGCTGCTGCCTCGATCCGTATGTGGTCGTCAGTACGCGTTTCCATCTTGTCGCGGCGAGTGATGCCGCTGAACATCAGCTCGGGATTGGTGTATTCATTGTTGACGCACAGCAATCCATGGCGTGAGTTATCGGAACCGCGTTCGATGGGCAGGTAGGCCACGAAATCGTTGTTGTAACCAAACTGCAATTCCTGTTCTTCGGCTGATGGATTGTGCACATCCATCGGCCTCGCCCCGGCGACCACCGGATCTCCCCACTTGATCAGCACCTGAGTGCGATAGCCCTCGGCCACTTCGGCAGTCGTTACCGACCGGGGATTATCCGACTGATGCACGTGCGGGAAGGGCGGCAGTGCTTCCAGCCCTTCCTCCTGCAGGCCCGCGGCAGCGGTTGCCGTCGAAGCGGATGCGGTCAAAGCGGTACTGGGCAAGCACCAGACGGCGGTCATGGCGCCGCCGGCGGCTACGATGCTCTTGACCATGTCGCGGCGGGTCGTGCGGGCTTCGATGAGTTCTTCGAGCGTGGTGCGTAAAGGCTGATCCATAACTGGTGTCCGAAGCCGAGGTCGATGAAAGAAAGGAGGGAGTGATCATTGTGAGCAAAACACAGGCCAAAGTGAACGTGCGTGTAGATGAAGATTTCCCAGGCAGGAAAGCCCGGTTTTCTGCGGAGCAAGCATAAGAATTGCGGCGGGAACAGCCAGCAGGCAATTTCAGATTGTGGCGATTTGACCCACTGCCGCTCACACGCCTTGCCGCTGGCGGTACAGCGAATCATCGATGACCTGGGCCATGGCATGGGTTGTGGGCAACCGTTCAGCACCCACGAAATCGATCACGGCGGGTATGACCGTTTCGCACAACACCCTGGCCAGTGTATTCAGACGGGTGTCTTCCGCTTGGTCGATCTGATCGGCCAGCGGTATAAAGGGCACCAGTTGTTCACCAGTCAATTCATCTTCAAAGACCTTGAACTGGGCCAGCACCGAGGCCCGCTCCGCGGGATGGATGGCATTTTTGGGCGCGACGAATTTGTCCGCGCCGCTACGCTTGACGCCATTGAACAGATTGGTGACCACGCAACCATTAATCGGCTCGGCCGGATGACTGGCCCACCAGTTGATCACGTTACTGCGCAGGCCTTGCTGGGAGAGGATATTCCACAACGCCTTGCACCTGCGCGAATAGCTGGACCACGGGCGGCTGCCTCCATGATTCGGATCAGGTTCGGTAAAGCCCAGCACGCCGTGCTTGTAAGCGTGTTTCCCCGTGGCTACCGAATTCCACAGCATCGGCGAGAGCACCGGTTGCAGCGTGCCCAGGTTTCCCATGGTGCCGCGGTTGATCAGCGATTCCAGCGTCGGTAGCAGGCCGTCATCCAGCAATGGAGTGATGTGGTCCCAGTCGGCACCATCCCAGCCGTTCAGCAGTACCCGTCGCTTGCTCATGTCTTTACGTCAATGTGTAGGTGATTACGCGAAGGGTCGAGGGCCCGCGAATCGACTGGAAGTCGTTTCAAAACCAGTTTCTTACGGTAGCTCGGTCTCTCCGAGACCGAGAAAAGACAGGGCAACACGAGTCCCGTCGCGCCGGGACTCGCCTGCCTTTTTGAAACCACCTCTAATGTACCACGCCAGAGAGCAGGGCATTGTCGCGCGATGAAGACGATGCCACAGGGCATGGAACCGTGCCAGGAGAACTTACGCAGCGGATGGAGCAGGCTTGCGTCGTCGACGCCAGGCCAGCAGGCCGGCCGCGCCGGTAGCCAGCAGTCCCAGCGATCCGGGCTCGGGAATGTTTTCCGTTTGTCCTGCAAACAAGGAATCGCCCGGATCGGAATAGGCATAGTCGCGAATGATAAAATCGTTGAACGAGATGTCCTCGCTATCCAGCGTTTCAACGCGTGCCCAGCCGTACTGGGTGCCATTGCCGACATTGAACTGAAAGGCCAGGTATCCCTCGCCTGGATCACGAAATGGCCCGTAGCTGTAAGCGCGGGCCAACGTGCCGGTGCTGTTTTTTGCGAAAAAACTGGACAGTCCCGAAATGAACAATCCGTAGGGCAATTTGGCGACAAACGAACTTGACGAGCCACTGTTGGAAGACCCCGCGGAAAAGGTCTTGGCAATCGAGTTAAACGTGCCGTTGGACGCAGTAGCGAATGCAACCCCTGAACCTTCGCCAAAATTGAAGTGCTTGAACATGATCTGGGCGCCGCCGGTCAGGGCAATGGATTCGCTGTCCGCGATGCTGTCGCCATAGGTGTCGTCCTGCACCAGCTTGTTGACGTTGGGGAAATAATGAATGTCTGCTTCGGCAGCATTTGTACCGGAGAACGTCGTGGCCGCGCCGGCGACCGCGTAACCGGCCCATCACAACTTGTTGAGATTGGCTTTCTTGCGCCGAGGCGACTGGTTCCGAGCACGACTTTGTTGCTGTTGTGTCATGGATTGCGTCCCGAAGATTTGACAGTTTTCCCGTTCAGGCGCGGTCAGGGCTGCCGAATACTCCAGGGTCATCAACCGGAGGACAGTTTGGGCATGCCGCGCCTTCAATCAACGAGATGCCGGGCGAGGCACGAATACGAACTGCAATTTTTAAAGAGAGACAAAAAAGCCGAAAAAACAAAGTCGTTGAATGTGCCCCGCAAAGGCAAATCCTTGTGCTTGTCTCCCGGTTGCCCTCAAAAACCGACAAATACCAGGCCGTCGAGATATGAACCAAATGATCGGGTAAACAGCCCTGACATATCGCGGCTACAGATCAGTCGCAACGTTATCAAAAGTGCCTGTACCACAGCAGCGACGAAAACCGGGTGGAAGCGAATGCCGGCCGGCAAACATTTCGCAAATTGCCTGACCCGAACAGCGAGCTGTCGAAAAAGCGCATATTCTGGCAGTCATTAAGGGATTTGCCGATTGTTGCCGATGATTCGCTTGAAACGCCTTTTCGCAAGACTCCGATTTCCTGCCCGCATAGCCCCCGAATTTCACCCCGCTTATGGTCCGGCAAGTCCGTCTGCAATTATCAGGTCCTTTCCAGACTGGGCGCGTTGGCGTAACGGCATCTCTGCTGATTTGCGCTCTGCTGGTCGGACAAGCGGCAGCGGGACCGTTTGTGCAGCTGCCACCCGAAACGAACTCCCCACGATCTACCACTTACCACTACCACCCGGTTGAGCCAGCCAGCGGCGTGATCTCCGACATGGACCCTTGGGAAGAACCAGGCCACTGTCCCTGGACTCTCCAATCCATGCCTGACGGGCTGATCTACCGTTCCTACATGGCGGGCCTCAAAGAACCTCGCATTGCCAGTGTCTGGTCCTCGGAAAAGGACGCGGGATCAGTTTGGGACACGGCGCTGGGTGGTCGCCTGGGTCTCGTCCGCTATGGATCCACCGGCAGTGCCCGACCGCAAGGCTGGCAACTGGATTTGGAAGGTGCTGTGTTCGCACGGGTGGACCCGGTCGGCGACAGCAACCCACTGATTGCCACCGACTTTCGCGTGGGCATTCCGCTCACATACGGTCGGGGCCCGTGGCACTTCAAGCTCGGCTACTACCACATCAGCTCGCATCTGGGAGACGAGTATCTGCTGCTGAACCCGGGTTTGCAGCGGATCAACTACGTTCGCGACGGGATCGCCCTGGGAGCCGGCTGCTACTGGACCGATGCATTGCGGGTTTACGGTGAAGTGGGTTGCGCGATCGGCGCGAACGGCGGAGCAGAACCGATGGAGTTTCAATTCGGCGCAGATTACAGTCCGCCGCACACATCGGTTTGGGGATCGCCATTTGCCGCTATTAACATCCACTTGCGGCAAGAAGTGGACTTCGGAGGTAACGTTGTGGCACAGGTGGGTTGGCAATGGCGGCAGGGCGCAAGCGGGCGCTCGTCTCGCCTGGGCCTCCAGTATTTCAACGGCAAGCACGAACAGTACCAATTCTTTAACGAATTTGAAAGCCGGCTGGGGTTCGGTTTCTGGGTCGACTACTAGCGCACATCACATCACTTCAACGCGCTGGCAAGCTGGAAGTTTGCCCCACGGGATCAACACCCCTAATCCATCTTCAGTTGTTCCGCTTCGCCGTGCTTCAAATACAAATACAGACCCGGACGCAGCAGGTATTCGGCCAGTGCTGAAGTGATCAGGCCGCCGAGAATAACGGTGGCAACCGGATACAAAATTTCCTTGCCCGGCATCGTGCCACCAATGACCAGCGGAACCAGCGCGAAGCCGGTTGTCAGCGTGGTCATCAGCACGGGAGCCAGCCGGTCGAGCGAGCCCTTGACGATGGCGTCGTGAATATTGGCGGTTGCCGGATCGGCCAGATAGCGACGGTAGGCCTCGATCAGCAAAATGCCGTTGCGAATCGCGATACCACCCAGCGAAATAAAACCAACGGTGGCCGGGATGGACAAAGTCTGCCCGGTCAGCAGCAAACCGATCGTGCCGCCGATAAAGCCTACCGGCAGGGCTACCAGGATCTGCAGCACGTCGCCGACCGAGTGGAACGTGGCGAACAGCACGACGAAGATTCCCACCAGGGCGAGGCCACCGAGCAACAAAATCCGTTGGGTGGCGCTGCGTTGCGCCTGAAATTGACCGCCCATCTCGGCATAGTAGCCTTCGGGCAGACTGAGGTCCGACCGGATGGCGTTGTCAATCTCGTTGACTGCCGACATCAGGTCCCGATCCAGTGTGTTGACCCGCACGATCATCTTGCGTTGCGAATCTTCACGATTGATGGTGTTGGGGCCGACCGCATCGTGGATGTGAGCCAGTTCGGACAGCGGTACGCGTGTTCCATCGGGTGCCTCGACCGGCATGCGTCCGAGGTTATCGACGTCGGTGCGGAACGGTTCGTCATAGCGGACCAGCAAATCAAACGATTTTTGTCCCAGCAAAACGCTGCTGATGACACGGCCACGAAGCGCGGTTTCGACCATGCGGTTCACATACAGGGTACTCAATCCGTACCGGGCCAGCTGCTGCGGTTTCATTTCAATCCGCAACTGCTTGACCATTTGTTGCTGGTCGGCAATCGGTTCGGTCAACCCGTCGATGTTTGACAGGATCTCCTTGATCTCGTCGGCCTTGCTTTTCAGTACCGTGAGGTTGTCGCCGTACAGCTTGACGCCAATTTCCGCGGCCACCCCCGACAACATATGCCCGATCATATGTGCGATCGGCTGTTCGACTTCGAGATTGGTGCCCGGAATGTCCCCCAGTTCCTCCTGCAACAAATTAACCAGTTCGTCCTGTGAAATCTTGTTGTCAGGGTTCAGTGACAGTGTGATTTCGGTCGTGTTAACGCCCATCACGTGTTCGTCATCTTCGGCGCGGCCCGATTTGCTGGTGAACCAGACGAACGGAGCATTGGGGTTCTCGTCGGTTCGCACGAGATGTTGCAGTTTCTCTTCGGCGATCTGCGATACGCGGCGGGAATTTTCCAGCGAGGCGCCCGCTGGCAGAAACAGGTTGGCCTGAGTCGCACCTTCATCAAACGACGGCAGGAAGTCCTTGCCCATCTGCCAGACGACCAGTCCCGCAAATGCCACCAGCAACACAGTGGTTGACAACGAGACGATAAAACCCGCCCGGCTCATGCTGAAACGAATGATCGGCCGAAATACGGACTTGAGTAACTTCAGGGTGACCGAGTCAGCACCTTTTTTGACAGCCGGTGAATCGGGCAAAAGATAATACGACAGGACAGGTGTTACGGTCAGTGAGACCAGTGTCGATGCCAGAATGGAGACGATGTAGGCCACGCCCAGTGGCACAAACAGGCGGCCCTCGATGCCGCTAAGTGCAAACAGCGGCGTGAATACGAGAATCACGATGATCGTACTGTTGATGATGGCCTGCCGCACCTCGCTGCTGGCTTCGTAAATAATCCGCAGCGCAGGTTGTTGCTCGGGTTCCGGAAGACGCGTGTTCTCCTTGAGTCGTTTAAAAATGTTTTCCACATCGACGATCGCATCATCGACCAGTTCACCCAGGGCCACGGCAATTCCGCCCAGCGTCATCACGTTGATGGAGAAGCCAAACCAGCGAAACACCAGAAATGTCACAAACAGCGACAACGGAATGGCCGTCAGCGTGATAAAGGTCGTCCGCAAGTTCATCAAGAACAGAATCAGGATGATCACGACCAGGATCGAACCGTCGCGAATCGCGTGAATCACGTTGCCCACGCTATAGTCGATGAATTCGCGTTGTTCGTAGGTGACCTGCATACGCACGTTCGGCGGCAATGAGAGACGCAGCGTATGCAGGGCGTCCTTGATCTCATGGGTCAGCGCCCGCGTGTCGGCATCAGGCTGCTTTTGAATGGTTAATACGACCGCCGGGATGCCGTTGACCGAGGCATCACCGCGTTTCTTCTGCGCGCCAATGATGACTCGAGCCACGTCGCGTACCAGCACCGATCGCGTGGGCTGGCGTTTGACCACGATTTGTTCGATGTCCTGGACTCCGCGCACGCGGCCGATCCCGCGGATCACCATTTCGCGCGATTCGGTTTCCAGGTAACCGCCAGCGACATTGATGTTGCTGGCCGCCACGGCATCCTCAATATCCGCGATGGTAACCTCAAACTGATGCGCCTTGTGGGGATCGATCAGCACCTGGAATTGCTGTTTGCCGCCGCCCATTGTGATCACGGCCGCCACACCCTTGACCTGCATCAGGCGTTTGCGGATCGTCCAGTCGGCAATCGTCCGCAACTCGATGGGGTCGGTCGAACCGTCTTCGCTCCACAGGCCGATCAGCATAATCTGGCCCAGCAATGACGAGATGGGTGCCAGTTTGGGCTCGATACCAGGCGGCAACTCGCCCACTACGCCCGCCAGTCGTTCCTGTACGATCTGGCGAGCCCGATAGATATCCTGGTTCCAGTCGAATTCGACCTGAATGACCGACAGGCCGATATCTGAAGAACTGCGGATCGTGTCGACACCGGTGGAGCCATTGAGGGCCGATTCCAGCGGCAGCGTGACCAGCGTTTCCACTTCCTCGGGTGCCAGTCCGGGACATTCGGCAATCAGCGTGACCCGGGGCCGCGTGATGTCGGGCAACACGTCGATGGGCAGTTCCTGGGCCGTGCGGACTCCGTAGAACGCCAGCAGCACAGCAGCCAGGATCACCAGCAGCCGGTTGTTCAGTGCAAATTGGATAATCGAGTTAAGCATCAGGTCGAAGCGGGCTGATAGTGACTAGTGATCGTGATGATGATGACCGCCTCCGCCACCGCTGCCGACTTGCATCGCAAACAGCAACTGGGCGGCGTTGTTCATGGCAATGCGATCCCCCAGACGCAACTCATCGCCCAGTTCGATCACGACCTTGTGCCGGTCACGATGCAACACCACGACTTCGATCGCCTGGAATTCGTCAAAGTGCTCGTGATCGCTATGGTCTTCGCCTTCGTGGTGAACATGCCCCGGGGGCTCGACCATGCCCTCCCAGCGAAACACATAATGACGCAGTCCGTCGATGGCGAGGGCTTTACGGGGAATGACGATGTTCTTTTCAAATACGCGGTCGGGGATTTCGATGTGAGCTCGCTGGCCGGGTTTCCATCGCCACGTGATGTATTCGGGTGCTGTCTGACTGTCCGGATCCGCGAACAGCCGCTCGTTTTTCAAATAAACAAAGAAAGGATAGGTGTTCGTGGCCTCATCGACGTGATTGGACAAAAAGGCGACATGCTGGTCGCGAATGGTTTCCTCTGCCTGGTCGGGGCCGATGGCGATCGTCAACGGGACACGCTCGTCGATCAGGTGGCGGATTTCCGGCAAATCCATTTCGTAGGCCTGTCCCTCAATGGCCACGACTCCGTGAAAGGAAAGGTCGCACAGGTTTTCGCCGACCTGCGCCATGGATCCGGGCTTGGCCAGTAATTGTTCCACGAGGAATGTCTCATCCGCCTGCTGCATGATGTCGCCGGCGTTCAGTTGCGGCGGAATCAAGTTCTCAGGAACCTTGACCGTCACCTTGCGGAGTAACTGCTTGGTGCGAATGATCTCCTCCGCCTGTTCCTCGGTGAGGCCGCGCACCAGCAGCTCCTGCGTTTTGGTGGCGATCTTGATGGCCAGGCGATCGCGCTCATATTGGAATTCCAGCAGCCGTCTACTGGCGATCCCGCCCTTTTCGGCGACCGGTTTCAGCCGTGCAATCTCCTGGTCGACAATGCTGAGTTGTTCCTGAGCACCGAGCAGTTCGGCCTGGGCAGTGGCCAGCAAGTCACCGGTCAATTCGATTTCCAGAATTGGGTCACCGGCCTTGACCGACTGGCCCTCGCTGATGAATACGCGGTTGACCAAACCCGCAAATCGACTTGAGACATGGAACTCTTCCGCACCGGGAATTTCGCGAACAAACGCAGGCACGTCGTAACTCGACTGATATTTTGACCACTCCAGAGGTGCGGTCTGCAAATCCATCGTGATCTGGGCGGTTGGCGACAGGGCCACATGGTCTGCCTCTCCACCGCCATGCGCGGCGTCATCATGGGCATGGCCGTCCGGTTGTGTGTCTTCAAGGGTTGAGGCAATCCGGTCGCGAATAAAGTCCAGTGGAACCGTCAGACCGACGACCAGTCCGATAGCCAGCGGTACGAGTGCGAGTCCAATGATTCCCAGTTTGGTCTTGAACATAAATCTGTACCCACGATTGATCTGTGTTTGAGCGTGCAACCAGAACGGATTCCCGACATTGCGCGCAGGGGAACAAGGTAAATGTCGCGACAGGAATAAGCCTGTGAGACGGCAACAAGCAGCGCAGAGGAACGCTTCTAGAGCAGCCAGATACCGAGATTAGCGCGCGCGGAAGTCCGGCCACCGTTTGCGCCGCATTCGAATTTGGAGCGGTCCGTGGCACGGGGGCTGATCGTTGCCGCGATGGTAACCGGCCGGGTCAGGCAAGCCGACGAGGTCACATCATCCAGCAACTGAAAGGACCGTTGCACCAGAAATTCAGGACTGCCCGGATGGCAATCACACTGGTGAGGCGGCGGCGAATCTGTCGTGGTCGCTACCGAGTCGCTGGCCGGTGCGTGATGATGGTGCGGCGAGCAGGTACTCGAGTCGTAAGCGCCAGCGTGCGAATGATCATGTGCAGTTGCGGCATGGCATTGACAGATCGCCTGGCCGGCTATCTGCGAGCCAATGATTGCGACGCACAGTACAAGTTGCCTGATCATCAAGGTTTCACACGCGGGGGAGTTCGAAAACAGAGCCGGTAAAGCATATTTCCGCGTGGCGGACCGGTCAACGTCAGCCCGGGCTCATCAAAATCGTCAGAACCCGACTGTTCCGCAAAAACCGGCGAAAATCGTCGCTATGACCTGCAACTGCCGAAAAACAAAAATAACCGTTATCACTCGTTCCGCTCCGCAACCGCGCTCGACAGGTCCCAAATGTTGTCCCCAACCCGATCCGCAGTACGCTCCGGTCTTTGGGCGATCATCGCCATCGTGGCGGTCATGTCGACGCCGCCTGCCGCCCGCGGGCAGGTAACGAATGTCACTGCCGACAATGCCGTTCAACCGGCCGTGCAAATGGCTCCCGATCCGGCGGTGCAAATAGCTCCCGGTCCGGCAGTACAAATGGCTGCCGAACCAGCGGCGGCCGTCACGCAGCCGCTGATCGATATCCAGCAAGCGATCCAGATGGCCGTTGATTACGACCCCGAATACCAGCAGATCGGGTGGCTCATCGACAAGGCCCGGGGCGATCGATTTCAGGCCACACGCCTGCCCAATCCGACGGTGGGATTCGGTGCGGAAGAAATCGGCAATGAAGGTGCCGCTGGCCTGTACGGGGTTTTTTGGTCACGCAATATTGTGCGCAACAATCGACCGGCCATTCAGCATCAGTATTTCTCCCTCGAAATTGCCCGCATGCAACACCGCTACGATATCCGCGGCTGGCAACTGATGCTGGAAGTGGCCCGGCGATTTCTGACCGTGTGCCGGCTGGAGCAGGCTATCCAGGTGACCCAGGTCCAGGTCGCAGCGCTGCGTGAGATTTACGAGACCACGAAGCAGTTGCAGCAAGCCGGAGAACTTTCCCAAGTCGAGGTCACCACGGTCGACATCGCGATCGATACACTGAATCAGCGAATCGTGGAATTCCAGGTGCAACGCGAATATCAGCGTCGGGCGCTGGCAGTGCCACTTGGGTTGACTGTGCCGGGCGTGGTCAGCGACGAAGCCACGTTGCCGGAGACAAACTTCGCATGGTCTGTAACCGTCAATCAGCTGATGGCGCAACAGCCAACAGAAATCGATCCCGCCTGGCTGGCCATGCATCCCCAGGTCCAGGTGGCCCAGGCGGAAGCGCGGCAAAGCTGTGTGCAGATTGATTTGGCGCGAGCACAGCGGCGGCCGGATCTGCAAGTGGGGGCCAATGTCGGGCATGACGATTCAACCGGTGACACGTTTGCCGGTTTTCGGGTGGGCATTCCCCTGTTGACGCGTGACAACAAGTCAGGTTTGATCGCTGCCGCTACCGCGGAATACCAGCGGCAGCTGGAAGCTATTCGTCAACGTGAAATGCAATTGCAGGCAGCACACGCAGTGGCCACAGGCGAATTGGCCCGCTTGCAAACACGGGTAGCCAATCTGCGGGATGTGATCATTCCCAAGGCGGAGGAAAATCTGGAACAAATCCGCGTTGCCTATGAAATTGGGGAAGCGGAGTTTCTGCTGCTGAGGGCTGGCGTGGAACGTGTCCTGCAGGCCCAGCTGGATCTCGTGCAGGCAGAATACGAACTGGCATTGGCCGACGTACGCATCGCTACGTTACTGGTCGACGAGTAACAAATCACAAATTGCGGCGACACCGTCGGCATGGAGGTCGGTTTGGTGCCACTGCTGGCTCGCCCAGCAGTGCAGAACCGCAATGCACGGCTGGACAAGCCAACCGTGGCACCTGATATTCGGGACGGCGACGATTTGTCCAGCAGTGTCCCGAGGGTATTCGCGCGAAAATGGTCCGCGCCGGCGGCGAATCGCCGCGCATCTTGAATTTCCGCTGTCCGCGGTATCCGGGGCCGGTATAGTTTGCCGGTTCGTTACGCACGTTATAACTCGCAAATTTGCGGGTCAAACCAGCCTTCCCCCGGCCGGACATTTCTTTCAAACTGGCCGATCCCGATCGGGCTGTCTTGCGTACAGCATATGGAAAAAAATACCTCTCAACGGAAACCATAATCATGACCAAACTCAAACTGCTTCCCTTTGTCGCGGTAATGACTCTGATTTCGCTGGCTGGTTTCGATCTGCTGTTCGGCCAGTTTCAGCAAGCTGCCACGTCAACCGTATCGTCCGACGTGCGAACCGTCGGTTTTCGTACTGCACAATGGCAAACCCGTCACATGCACGATCTCAAGGCAGCCGACGAGCTGTTCGAGGCGCTGCAGGGTGTTGGCTGCGAAGTCACCAAGAACGACCACAACGGACACATCGACATCCAGTTTCGCTGTCCCGGCTGGAAAACCATCACCGTCGAAAACGGCGACTACGCAGTACAGTGGTCCAGCTGGCTGGCCGGTAACGGACTGGAAACCGTGATCCTGAATCCGCCTGAAACGGCAACGCTGGAAAAGGTACGCTTCCGCATGGCCGATTGGCGTAACGTGCACCTGCACGATGCGGCCCAGGCCGACCAGTTCGGCGCCATGTTGCAAATGATTGGTTGCGAAGCCGAGCGGCACCCTCACGACGGACACATTGATATCCGTTTCCGTTGTCCCGCATGGCAAACGATTGCCCTGCACAATCATAACGCCGCCCACGCGTGGCAGGATTGGCTCAACCAAAACGGTTTTGAAACCGAGCACTCGCACTAACCGTCGACTGATCGCGCTCGAGTACGGTTTTTCGCCTGCTCTGGATAAAGAAAAATAAAACCCGGTTGCCGAATGGCGTCGGGTTTTTTTGGTGCAACACGGCGTAACATGCCGTCTCTACTCTCCTGTCGCGAAGGGCAGCACGTCTTGAATGTGTGTCCGTCTCGATGAACAGACGTCCGACGACATCCGTTCGAGAAAAGCCCGGCGATCGGTTGTGATGGATATTGGTGACCTCCGCCACAGCCCTTTTGTGGAGGGGGTGTCGACCGAGCTGTTTCCCAGGCACTAAGATGTGCTGCAGAACATCCCGAAAACAGCGCGCATCCATGCAATACCGCCACGTTTGTATCGAATCGATAGCCTACGCATTGCCCGGCGAAATCGTGACGAGTGGGGAAGTCGAGAATGCGTTGCAGCCCGCGTACTCACGTTTGCGATACGAGCCGGGCAGGTTCGAACGCGTTTACGGTATTACCGAAAGACGGTTCTGGCCGCGAGGTACGCTTCCTGGTGAGATCAGCATCACGACCGCAGAGCGAGCCATTCATGAGGCGGGGGTGCGATGCGAGCAGATTGGCGCAGTGGTGCATACGTCGGTCTGTCGTGATGGGCTGCAGACGGCGACCGCTTCCAGGGTACAACTCGAACTCGGCTTGCCAGCCGCTTGCATGAGCTATGATGTAATGAACGCCTGTCTCGGCTTTCTCAACGGCATGATTCAAGTTGCCAATATGATCGAACTTGGACACATTCAGGCGGGCGTCGTGGTCGGCACGGAATCGAGCCGCGCTCTTGTGGAAACGACGATCGCGCAACTCAACGCAGACGTCACACTGACTCGCAAGAGTTTCAAGGCGTCGCTGCCATCGTTGTCAATTGGTTCCGGCAGTGTCGCCGCCGTGTTGGCGTCGGACGAAATCAGCCAAACGGGGAACAGGCTCGTTGGCGGAAAGGCATTGGCGGATACGAGCGGTTTCGACTTGTGTGTTGGCAGCGAAGACCAGGCCGCTGACGAGAATATGGCTCCGTTGATGACGACCGATTCCCACAAGCTTCTTTCCAAAGGACTGGAGCATCGACTTTCGCACAGTGGATCATCTTGGAAACACGGGTTCTGTCGCCCTGCCCCTGACGATGGCGATCGCCGCTGAATCCGGGCAAGTGCAAGATGGTGACAAAATCGCGTTGCTCGGCGTTGGCTCCGGGATCAACACTATTGCAATGGGAGTTGATTGGCGCAGCACCCCGTGTATCTCGTGTATGTCACGCAAAAAAGAGTTCGCCACGGCCCCACCTTGCTGACCCTTCGCTTGCGGCGTGCGCTTTCCTCACTCGTCTGGCGTCGTTGAGGCAGGCCCACGCCAGCGTTATCGTGGGCATGGCACCCCGCATTGGCGGGCACTTTCGCTCGTGGCGGAGCTTCCCTGGCATTTGTCGCACGGCATGTCGTTTCTGATAAACTGCCATAAACCGACGAACTTCTTTCTCAGGAACGCCCGGATGTGTGCCGCACGTGTTCTGTACTGCTTATCCATCATTTCAATTGGTACTGCCGCTTGTCCGGACGTGATAAACGCCTGGCAGGAATCCGGCGACCGCACGATGACAGTGGTCATTCTGGACGAGGAAGGTCAGCCGATGGAAGGCGTCAATGTTCGCGCGGGGATCTGGCGCAAAAACCCGGTGGCTGGCGGCAATCCGGTACGGGTCACTGACGCAACGGGTCGCGTTCAATTCGAGTTACCTGACGACATGTACATCCTGCGTTTGTGGGTGTGGGCCGACGGCTACACGCGACTGTTTGCCGGCTGGGAAGAGTCGGCGATCAAATCCGGCGATGTGCCCCCCGACGAATATACCTTTCGCATGATTCCTGGAAAGACGATCAGCGGCGTCATCCAAAACGAAGATGGCGAGCCAATTGCCGGCGCCAAGGTCGGCATTGCGGCGACGGCCACGCATCCGGCCGGGGACCGGCGGCTGAGGTTCGGACACTGGTATGCCGAAGCGGATGAGGATTCACTGCTGGTTACTGACGAGCAAGGCCGCTGGGCGATCGATACACTTCCGCCCGCCGAGGACTTGCAGGTTCAAATCACACTCTCGCACGAAGAATACATTGATGACACTCGCAGCGAGTTGCAACGGGCACAGCACGTCACTACCCAACAGCTGCTCGATGGCACCGCCACGATCGTAATGCAAAAGGGGATTTCGATTGCCGGTCAGCTGACCAGGGAGGACGGCGAACCGGTAACTAATGGCCTCATCGTGTGGGGTGACCGACCCTACCGGGAGCCCGGTACCAATGAAGTTCGCATTGGGCTGGATGGCAGCTACGAATTGCCGGCCATGCCACCTGGCAAACAACGCGTCACCGTCATCGCGCCGGGCTACCGGCCGGAAACACGCATTGTGGACGTTGAATCGATGATGGAACCGGTCGATTTTGAGCTGGTATCAGGTAATACACTGAGCGTTTTGATTGTCGACAACCACGGCGACCCTGTTCCCGGTGCTTTTGTCGGCATTGAAAGCTGGCGTGACGCTCAATCGATTTACAACAACCGGCACCCGCACGTGATCAATTCACAAATCCCGGTTCAGGCTGATGCCGGTGGCATTTATCGCTGGACATGGGCACCTGATGACGAGGTGGTTTATTCCATTGGAGCTCGCGGCTATGCACCCAAACGCAACGTCAGGCTGAAGGCATCAACTGATCTGCAGGTCATTGAGTTGTTCAAGGTCCTGGAGGTGAGTGGTGACGTATTTGACAAGCAAACGGGCGAGCGTGTTGATGAGTTCGTCATCGTGCCGCTGAATATTCCCGAACCGGAGGCTCAGCCGGACTTTTTCCGCGAAAGACGCAATGACGCGGAACCAGGGCGGAATGGCCGGTTTCGGATCTCAAGCATGTTGGAAGGTACCTACCGATACCGGATTGAAGCCAAAGGTTATCGCAGTGTGGACACAGAAGCTTTTACAACCGGCGAAGAAGTCCCCAGATTGAGAATCGAGCTGGAAAAGCAACCGTGGCTGACTGGCACGATCCTGGATGATGCCGGTAACGCGATGCCGGATGTGCAGGTCGTTCTGGTCAT
>CAMYKF010000457.1 GCA_947258905.1 uncultured Pirellulaceae bacterium
TGATTCAATGTCGAGGGTTTCTCCTTGCTCGTCAGGCAGCGGAGCATCCTCGTGCCGGACCGCAGCCGTCCAGTAGCCAAAGGCGGGTCGACCGTCAACCGTTCCCTGGAACGTTCCCACAAAAATGGCCTGACCGCAAAACTGCTGGATGCAGATTTCCACGCCAGCTACCTGTCCCTGGATCTGGCGGTCCGACGCAGACGCCATCGGTGTCGCGACAAAACACACCAAAACCAGCAAACCAGCTCCTCGCAAACAACTGTTCATATCAGGACTTCGTCGTTAGTGATTGGCAGTGCTCGAACCGTAGAGCCAGTCTGGCGGATATTGACGAATCTGCAATTTGTAAAATTCGCACGCGCGATTTCGCACCCCGCTGCCTGCACCCGGACTGAACGAAGTGCACAGTTGCCCTGGTTGGCAAGATGGTTGGGTGATGATCCGGTTGTCGCGCTGCGAGCCCCGAACTGCGAGCAAATCAGAAACAGTCATTATGGTGCACGGTTTGCCAGAGCTTCGTCGCTCGGTGGTGCCGCCAATTCACGGAGGAAGATATTCTCGAACCAGGCCTTGCCGCCCACAACGACCAGCTTGATTTTCGCGGGGCCCTGCGATTCATCATGCACACGTCCGAGTAACCGGTTGTCCAGTCGGGCCAGCCAGTAATTGTGGTGTCGTTCGATATGAATATTGAAATAACCGAGACTGGAATCGTCGATGGTTGGCCAACCGACGTGATCTCCATGGGCCTCGAACGTGTTGGTTGTTTGATCCTCGCGGCCAAACACAATGCCAGTGTTGTTGGCGATCACAAGGTCCTGATATTCGGTTTCGGTGTCGCGCTGGATCATCAAACGGATTTCATTGGCGTCGTTAAACCGGAACCCGATGCTAAACCGAAAATAGGTCAGCGGTGCGCCGGAAGAGTCAACGCAGGGGAATATCCGGCTGCCGTTACCGGCCAGCACGCTGCCTCCCTCTTCATCGGCAGCCAATTCCCAGCTGCCCGTGGACTTTTGACGGAAGTCCAGCGAGACACCATTGAACAAGGGAGTGGGCGGCGTGCGCGACAATTGCAACTCGACTTCCGGAGCCTGGCGGGGTGGCCGAATCCATGCGTTGACCATTACCACAGCGGCGATGGCAATTAACCCGATGATACCGCCGACGGTGAGCCATTTCCGCGTGGCACTGACTTGTCGCGCCGCGGCAGGTGCGGGCGGTTTCACCGAATGAATCAGCGTTTTGCGGGGCGCCGTCTGATCTTCGGCCGAGAATTCGCGTGTGGTTTGTTCATGCGAAGGTGTCGGCGCAAGTTTGCCTGCAGACGCTGCATCGCCCTGCGATCGGGTGGCGGTATCTCCCGCCAACTCGAACTCCCCGTCGCTCGACAAGCCTTCGGAAACCGTGTGCCTCGGCATATCAGCCATCAGTGATCGCCCCGCGGATACGCTGCGGTCGGGCAGCGATTCCAGTACCTCATCCATCTCCGTCAACAACGTCTGATGATCCGGGATCCGCTTATCGGCATCAAAGTCAGCCATGCGGGCAATAAGTTGCCGCGTGCCGCTGGTCCAGTCCGCTGGCATTGACTCCAGCCACTGGGTGTCGCCCGAAACCTTGGCCGCGATGACTTCCATCGGCGAGGAATCATGCATGGGCGGATGTCCCGTGAGCATGTGAAAGGCGGTCGCGCCAAGGGCGTAGATGTCAGCGCGGGCATCAACGTTGCTTCCCGTCATCTGTTCCGGTGCCACGTAGGAGGGCGTGCCGAGTCCGACATTGGCCATCGTAATGTTGCTGTGCAACGGTCGATTTTGCGAGAAACAGGCCAGCCCGAAGTCCGTTACTTTCACCATGGGAATGCCATCGGGAATGGCGTAGCCCATGGGTGGTTCGGTGACCATCAGATTGCCGGGCTTGATGTCGCGGTGTGTGATGTCATGCCCGGCAGCATAGGCCAGCGCCATCACCACTTGCCGCAACAAGTGCCAAGTTATGAACTCATTCAATTTCCCGAACCGGACCAGCGCCTGTTCCAGATCGTTGCCTTCGACCAGTTCCATGGACAGGTAGAGCCGCTCGTTGTGCATGCCAAAGTCATAGGCCGTGACAATGTGCGGATGTCGCAGCTGGCCGACAATTTTTGCTTCGCGTTCAAAGCGTCGCGTGGCCGTTTCGTCGCCAAGCTGCGACAGCGGAATGGTCTTCAGCGCGACCTCTCGCGACATGTTCTGCTGCGTGGCCTGATAGACGACACCGAAACCACCGTGTCCCAGCACCCGGTTCACCCGATATCCGGGTGCGACATCCGTCGGGTTCATTAATCCGCGAACGGTATCGGCCCGGACTGCCGACAAGAAACCTTGCTTCGTGGCGATTCGGTCGCAGGGCAGCCCTTGTTCCCGAGAGGCCGTCTCCACCTCGCTGGCCTGCTCGCGAGTGAGCATCCCGTGCATTACCGCCAACCGCAGGAATGCGCTTTCAGCTTGCTCACTCATTCCACCCCGCCCCGTGAACAGGACGCCACTTTCAACTTGATGCACGAGGCATGTTCGGCAGCCCGACCGGCGCCGCTGCAGCGATGGCTAGCGGGCATTGGCGGCCTTGATTTTCTCCAGAATCGCATTCACCGAAGGACGATCGGACGTCATGTCGGCACCCACATACGCCAGAACGATCTGTCCCTGTTTGTCGATGACAAATGTTGATGGAAAAGCGTGCGTGCTCTTGATGTCGAAAAAGTTGGTCGCCGCAAAATCTTCGTCCAGCACGATGGGAAAGTCCAGCGTCTCGGTTCCGCCCAGTTCCAATGTGATCCAACTTCGATCGATGCCATAATCGTCTTGGATGTCTCCTTCGATCGGGATCCGCGCGTCGGGCGTGA
>CAMYKF010000458.1 GCA_947258905.1 uncultured Pirellulaceae bacterium
GAATCGGCCGCTGGTTGCCATTTCCGTCAGTGTCGTGGTCTTCAGCTTCTCGCACGGTTCGCATCCGTTGCCGGTTACCAACACCAGCAGCGGCTTATCGTCACGGAAGGCACGCACATAAGCGGTTTCGTAATCGACGGCACTCAGGGCATCTTCAGTAGTGGCAACGTTTTCGTTTACCACTTCTTCTTCCTGTGCAACCGGCTCCTCGGTGATTTCCTGCTGCAGGGCAACCTGGGCAATTTCCTGCTGCTGCAGTTCTTCTTGCAGCTGCGGGGATCCAATGAAGTCCCGCACCTGAGCCACGGTCTGGAATCCCTCGACGCTGCGCCACTGCCACTGGCCTTCCTTTTGTTCGTACATAATCAGCTGCGGGACGGCGCCTTCGCCAATCAGGTTGTTGGCGTCGACGGAGTCATTGTCGACATCGACCATGGCAAAATGGAAATCCTGAAGCAGGCCGTCGCCGACTACTTCGGTCATGGTCGACTGCTTCATCTTTTGGCATGGCTGGCACGACTCGGAGGTGACCAGGATTAACAAGGGCCGGTTGTCGTCCAAAGCACGATAATAGGCCGTCTGGTAATCCGTGGCTTCCGCAAGAGTGTCGATTGCCGGCGCCGCCGTTGTCAAAGCTAATCCGGCAAAGATGGCGAGCGCAGCGACAGAGAATCGAACAATCATGAATTAATCCCTCCAGTGAAGTGTTTCGAGGCAGTCGGCGAAGGGCACCATCCAAAGTGCAACTGTCAGGGTCAATAACAATCGCAGGTGAATGCCCGACACGATCTCCAATCGTCTGTGAAGCTATAGAGCATAGTCAAATCAGAGAACTTGTCGATTACCCGGGGTCGGCTTTTGCTCCAAAGGCGAGGATTTGTCCGCTAACGTGACTTTTGCCCGGTCTGTCGGCGTTTTAGGGCGTCTAGTGGCCACTCGACCCCGGAAATTAGCGTCTCGAAGCCCTGCCGCACAAGCCGCCATACCGCCCCGCAGGCTCGCTGAACTGCCAGAATTACCAAATGCCGCAGGGTCCCGAGAGCCCCTGGATGCCGCGTTTCAGCTCGCCGTTGGGAATCCACAAATCGAATCCCACTCGTTCCTCGTCAATCACCAGTCCGAGCGACGTCAGCACAGTCGACCGCAGGTAGTCAGGCTGTTTGGGGCGCTGCCGAATCAGTTCGAGGTAAGCCGATGCCAGATTGTTGACTGATACGTGCACTTCCATTTTGTGACGCGGGTTCAGGCTTCCACCGCCGGCAGCCAGGGCCGGGTCAATGGCCAGTCCCGGAGAGTCGTTTTGGATATTGGCACCGGTCGCCTGCGGCAGGGCTGCGTTGACCCACAAACATCACGACCTGTTGACTCACCCGGACAAAGCGGATCTTTCCTGGCCCTCTGTCCGTGTTTCGTTCGATGCCGGCGTTGGTAAACTCGACAAGCTCGGGCAATTGGGCGAGCAGGCTCACTTCATCACCGGCGCTGAAAGCCTGTCCGGCCTTCAGTTCATGCAGGTCGACCCAAAGCCGTCGGCGATCAATGCCGCATTCCTGATCGGGATCCTAACGCAGCAGGGCCTCCAGAAGTTTGTAGCCGCGATTAAGTTCTCGCGTGGGAATCCACAAATCAAACCCGAATCGATCCTCTTCGATCACCAGTCCCAGCGAAGTGATTTCATCAGGCCGCGTGTATCGGCCCAGATCCTTGCGTTTGCGAATCGTGGCCGAATAGATGTAATTCAAATTGACCGCTGACATGTGCAGCTCACATTTGCGTCGCGGGTCCAGCCGGCTTTCGGATGCCATGAATGCCGGGTGGGCAACCAGTCCCGGTAGTCCGTCCCTGACATTGGCCAATGCCGCTTCCAGCAGTTGCGGGTTTGTCCCGACAAACATCACGACCTTGTCCTTGACCGGAACGAAGCGGATTTTGCCGGCGTCACTGCCAAAGAACCGGGTCAATCGTGCCTGATTGCGCTCATGGATGCGGGATGTATCGATCTCCAGCACATCAACAGGCGTGTCACCGCCGGTCGATTCACGTGAGCGGTACTCGAACTGGATAGTCGGCTCGCTACCGGGGTCGGTGTTGCGGGCGATTCCGGCGTTCACGAAGTCCACCAGTTCCGGGATGGAGTCCAGCAAAGCGCGGGGCTCGTTGGTATCAAAGATGAAAACCACCCCCAATTCACCGCCATCACCAATCTCGCCTTCATTTCGGTACAGCGCCACCCGCGTGCCGTTGAGCTGTTGCCAGAGTTCACTGAACAGGTCGTAGAATTCGCGTTTTTCGTCCCCCGACAAGATGTCTTCAGCCGGCGAGACGATTTCCACGATCAATCGCATGACGGAACGCGCCACCATCACGTTTTCGTCCCCGTCTCCCTTGACGGCGGCTGCCAGCAGGACCTGCCCGTCCGGCAAGTGCGTCAAATCCGATGGTTCGTCGCCGCCGCGTACGTCGCGGATCAGTTGCAATGCAGCGTTGTCTTCCGTTTCCCGAAGGAACGTTTTGGTGCGCACGTGCACACCTTCATCCAGATCGATCGCGGCGAGCCCGAAGCGGATCTCCCGGCCTGCCGCCTTGAGCCGTTCCCACATCTGTTCGGCATCGGGGTCGGAGAAACCGGCCGCCTCTCTTGTCCAGCTTTGCGGTCCGAACACGCCCCCCAGCACTTCGCCCCAGAACTCCCTGGACGTGCTGCCGCCCAGCATCAGTACCGCGTCACTCTCGCAGAATACGTCGAAATCCTCGTTGCTGAGGAGGTTGGTGATGGACCGCATGTCGCTCAGCGGCAACTCGATTTCGCTAACGGCGCGATCGTTTTCAGGGAACAGGTTAAGAAACGGCGTAAAAACATACAGGTGATCGTCAAGCAACACGATTTTCTTGTTGCCAACCTTGAAGGCCTGCCCGTCTTGCAACTGGTCAGCGGGCACTCCGAAATGTTCGGCCACCAATTCCACATCCTGCACCGGATAGGTGAGATACATCTGCCCGATTTGCTCAACCTGCGTGAGAACCAAACCACCGATACCGTGCGGGACGATCGCCTGATCGGTATCCAGATCATCGAGACCGTAGAAATACAGCTCCCAAACCTGGTCTTCGGTGATGGGCATCCATACTTCGCTGATGGTCCGGGTCAGTTTGCGATTGAAGTCTGCCAGGTCTTTGACCATGTACGCCATGTTGGCCCCCTGGGGCAGCAGATCCGCCGGCAATTGCTGCTGGGCAGCCAGCGGAGACGATACGCACGTGGCCAATATCAGGCACAGACCGATTGCCAGGCCGGTATGACGGATCCGATGCATTTCGCTGTTCCTCCCGATGGATGATGCCATTGTCACATTTCTCCCCGTGAATGTAGCGAATCTCGTGAGAGATTCGAAACCGGCCTGTGCAAGCAGCGAATCTCGTTAGCGATTTGAAACCGGTCTGGTGATATAGCGAATCTCGTGAGAGATTCGAAAAACAGGCGAATCGCTGCGGACATTTGCAGTCAGCGTCCGTCGCCTCCACAATAGGTACCCATGACCATTCTTGTTTGTTGCATGGTGGCGGTTTTTCAGCTGGAAGACGCCCGGCCGGCCAGTTTTCCGTATCCGACTGGAGTTGTCGTGACGGCCGACGGCGCTCCCGTTTCGGGCGCTGCGGTTGTCTTGCAGTCCGGTTTCGCTGAAGACGCGCCGGTTCTGCACGCGAAGACTGATGCCCAGGGTCGTTTTGAATTCCCGCAATGGCGAAACGAGTACGGATACTGGCAACTGGCAGCCTGGAAAACGGGCTGGGCGGTGGCAGGTTTTCGGCCGCAGAATCACGCGTCCAACGAGATTCCCGAAGTCGAAATTGTATTGCGGCAACCGTCGTTCCTGCGTATCAACGCGCGGTTGCCCGAAGGCGGGCCAGCGTCAGCCGCCCGATGGCGAGTGGACAATTTGACTATCTCGAAGTCGAACGTATTCCTCCACGCCCAATCCATTCAATCGTTGCTTTCAACCGAAGGATTCACGTCAGTCGATTCCAACCTGAATTGGATTGCCGACGGTGACGTCGCGACACTGGAAGTCGTCTGCGATGAATTACCGAGTCAGATGGCTCGCGTCAAGCATCAGGGCAACGTCATCATCCAGCTAAAACCGACAGGCATGTTGCGTGGTGTGATCGCCGATCCAGCGGGACTGACGGATGGTCAGCGATTGCAACTCGCTTTTCGCACATCCATTCGTCATGAACCCCGCGAAGGTAACGTGGCACATGCCTACGGGTATGCAGTAGTTGAAACCAATGAATCGGGCGAGTTCGAAGGCCGGTTTCCCGCAGGCAGCCTGACACTTGCCCAAGTGCAGCCACCCGATCGTCCGTGGTACGTGGAAACCGGCTTTGGGATCGGAACGGCAAACCAGCCGGAGATCAAGGCGGATCAGACGACCGATGTCAAACTGGAGATCAAACCGGCCGTGCCAGTGGTGGGCAAGTTGACTGGAGATGCCGATCAACCCGTTGCCGGTGCTCGCCTGGTGCGCTTTGGTCAGCCGATCGTTACGGATGCGAACGGCGAATATCGTTTCTGGTGTCGGCCAGGAGTAGAGGGAATGAGTTGGCTGTCGGTTCCCGAGCCGTGGCTGATCCCGCCGGGGCAATTCCTGTCCGTCAACGCCGGCACGAAAGAGCAACGGGTTCCAACAATCAAACTGGAACGCGCCGCGCCGATTAGCGGCCGGGTGATTGATGAGAACGGTGACGGCGTGAGCGGTGCAAACGTTGTTGCAACGTGGCAGGTTCGGCTGCCCGAGGGAGTAATTGAGATAAGTCACGACTCGGCGAAAAGCGACGCGCAGGGTCATTACGTGTTGAAGCGTACGAGTGGCGACAATCGGGTCACGCTGACCGCCGCAACTCGCGATCGTGCATCCATGGATGATTACTTCGTGGCTCCTGGGAGTGAACGGCAGATTGACCTGACGATCACGCGAAATGGTCGCATGGTCGCAACCGGCCGGGTCGTGGATTACGAGGGCAACCCCGTGGCCGGAGCCCGTGTGGCGGTTTGGGAGTGGCATGAGAGCAGTCGCAGTTCGCTGCAATTCGACAACAACCGGTTTACCGTCACCGATGGCAATGGCCATTTCCGCACTCCGCCGAAGCTGCTGCGGCGACAAATTCACCATATCGTGGTGACCGCGCCCGGATTTACGAGACTGGAAACGGAGGAAACGACTTCCCCGCGTCAGGGTGACTGGGAACTGGGTGACGTTGTTCTGGAGAATGCCACCGCAATCAGGGGACGCGTTACCGATCAGCAAGGAGAAGCGGTGACCGGGGCCACCGTCTGGTCCTGGTCGAACCAAAAAGGCGGATTGGCCGGAGACCGTCGTACCACGTGCCAGACCGGCGAAAACGGCGAGTTTTTGCTTGAGGAAATCATCTCCGGCACCTTTTTCTTCTTTGTTGAACATCCCGACTATCGATTGACCGGCGGTTTGGTCGACGGCGACAAGCGTATCACTGTGCAACTTGATCCCCGGGGGTCCTGGCCCGCCGCCGGTCCGCTGCATATGCTGCCGCGCAGCGAAATGGCCCGGCAGCAACATGTGCAGGACCTGGCGACTTCGCTGCTGTCCGATAGCGAAGACCAGACTGATGATCGCTGGCTCGGAAAGGTGCTAACGCTATTGGCCGCGGTGGACGAAGCCGAGGCGGAAGCCCGTCTCGATCAGGTCGCATCGGCGCGGGTTCGTATGGCGGTGTTGCTGAACCTTGGCAGGATCGAGGAAGCGTTGGAGGACGTCGACCAGGTGCGCAACCGAGTGGCCATCGCCCGCATCGTTGAGACGATCGAAGCCGGCGATTGCGATGAACACGACATCCGGCTTTTACAGCAAGCCGTCGAGGACATCGTCGAACGCGAAACCGACGTCCAATCCCGGCTCCGTGCTGCTTGCAGGTTGGCAATCGCGTTACGGAGCCAGGGGTACCGGGAGCAGTCAGGCCAGATTGTCCGGCTGCAAAACCTCGAGCCGGAATCCGCGATTGACCAGGCTATTACTCGCCGCTTCATGGCGATGGCCGTGGCACCAATGGATGCCGAGACGGCGCTTGAGCTTCTTCAGCCAATCGAACGCGAAGTCGATCGGTTGTCCAGTTTTGGACCCGTCGTCAATGAAGCGGCCTGGGAAGGACCCGATCAGGTCAGAAAGTTTCTGGACCATTGCCCCGATCCGGAAAATCAATGTGGTTTCCTGACTGCTGCGGCGGCGCGCATGGCGCGTATTGATTTGCCGGCGACCCTGGAGTTGATCGAACAGTCGTCTGATCGGTATCGGGGCCTGGGTCGCGCCAAGTGCTACGCCCGGATTGCTGCGGCAATTAACGACAGCCAGCCGAAAAAGGCGAGGGAGTTGCTGGCAAAGGCGCACGAAATCATAGCTCACAAGAACATGCGGTACCACGAAGCAGCAGCGTTTCGCTTGTTGCCGTTCGCCCACATCATCGATCCCGATTCGTTAAATGAATACTGGTGGCGGGCGGTGGCGGCCCAGGGTGGTCCCTACACCAGCAATCCCAATATCTCCAAGGATCTGGAAGCGACCGTTCGCCAGGCCAGACTCGCGTTGTTACTGGCGCTTTACAACCAGTTCCCGGAGTTGCGCGAGGGGCTGATGGAACGCGTGTTCGACTACTGGGAAAGCAAACCCGGCCTGAACGAAGAACAGTACTATTATTCCCGCGCCTCGGTGGCCGCCATGACCTTGCATGATCCCGATCGAGCCATCGCGCTGGCCGGGAAATGGTGGGAACGCAACGATTTGCTTTATCGTATCCACCCTCGGTCACCAGCGTTTCTGTTCGGCGACATTCTGGTGCTGGACGGGGACGAACTGTCAGAGGTCATCGCAAGGGACGTCTTTAACGATCGCGATTAGGTTTGCCAACGTGGGGCGACGGTGCAACGCGAACAGGCTGAAACCTGTCCTCCAGCGCGGATGGCTATAGCCTGCAGTTGAGCGTTACTTGACGACTTTGATTACTTGAGAATCGGCGCCAGCCACTTTTCGCATTCTTCCAGCGTCATCTTTTTGCGGGCTGCGTAATCTTCCAGCTGGTCGCGGTCGATGCGGTTGATGGCAAAGTAGCGGGAATCGGGGTGGCCAAAAAACAAACCGCACACGCTGGAGCCGGGCCACATGGCATAGGACTCGGTCAGCATGATCCCGGTGTGGTGCTGGACGTCCATCATTGTCCACAGCGTTTTCTTTTGTGTGTGGTCGGGGCAAGCCGGATAGCCGGGGGCCGGGCGAATGCCGCGATACCGTTCTTTGACGATGTCTACCATGGACAACTCTTCGCTGGTGCCATAGCCCCAGTCCTGACGGGCGCGATGATGCAACAGCTCGGCGAAGGCTTCGGCCAGGCGATCGGCCAGAGCCTTGATCATAATCGAGTTGTAATCATCGTTCTCGTCCTCGTATTCGGCGGCGATCTGATCGATCTGGATACCGGCCGTCACTGCAAATCCCCCGATGTAGTCCTCGCGGCCGGAATCGATCGGTGCAATGTAATCGGCCAGCGAGCGGAAAACGTCCTGTCCCTTGCGTTGCCATTGCTGACGCAACATGAAGAATCGTGCGAGTTCCCTGTCACGCCGCTCGTCCTGATACACAATCACATCGTCGCCATCGCTGGCTGCCGGCCAGAACCCGTACACACCGGTGGCCGACACACGCCGGTCATTGATCAGCATTTGCAGCATGGACTGGGCGTTTTCATACAGCTCCTGGGCCACTTCACCAACCCGCGCGTCGGCAAAGATCGTCGGGTACTTGCCTTTCAATTCCCAGGTCATGAAGAACGGCGACCAGTCGATATAGTGCGCGATTTCCTCCAGCGGGAAATTGTTCATGTTGAAAATGCCGGTGAACTGCGGCTTGTCGATTTGCACATTGTCCCAGTCGGTCTGGAAGCGGTTTTCCAGTGCATGCTGGTAGGGGACCAGTTCCAGTTCGCGTTGTTCGTAGGAAGTCACCAGCCGTTGCTGGAGCTGGCGGTTTTCGCCGACAAATTCATCGCGTCGGTCATCGCTGAGCAGCCGGTCGACCACACCGACACCGCGCGAAGCGTCCAGCACGTGCAGGACCGGATGGTCATATTTGGGCGCGATCTTGACGGCCGTATGCTTGTCACTGGTGGTGGCGCCGCCGATTAGCAGCGGGATATTCATGCCCCGGCGCTTCATTTCGCTGGCCACGTGGACCATTTCGTCGAGGCTCGGTGTAATCAGGCCGGAAAGGCCCACGATGTCGACGCCTTCCTTTTCAGCCGTATCGAGAATGGTCTCGCAGGGAACCATGACTCCCAGATCGATGATTTTGTAATTGTTGCAGGCCAGCACGACGCCGACGATGTTTTTGCCGATGTCATGCACGTCACCCTTGACGGTGGCCATGAGGATTTTGCCGCGGGCATCCTGCTGATCCATTCCGGCATCGGCCTTTTCCTCCTCCATAAAGGGCAGCAAGTGGGCCACGCCCTTTTTCATTACCCGTGCCGATTTGACGACCTGTGGAAGAAACATCTTGCCGCTGCCAAACAGATCACCGACGACGCTCATGCCGTCCATCATGGGACCCTCGATGATGCTGAGGCAACGATCGGTATTCAGCCGCGCCTCCTCGACATCCCCGACGATGTATTTGTCGATTCCCTTGACCAGAGCGTGGGCGATACGTTTCTCGACCGGTTCATCACGCCACTCGAGGTTTTCGGTGCGGCCTTTCTTTTTCGAGTCCTTGACCGTTTCGGCAAACTCAATCAGTCGATCGGTGGCATCGGGTCGGCGGTTAAACAGCACATCCTCGACGCGAGTGAGCAACTCGTCGGGAATTTCCTCATAAATTTCCAGCTGGCCGGCGTTGACGATGCCCATATCCAGCCCGGCGCGAATAGCGTGATACAGAAACGCCGCATGCATCGCTTCACGAACGGCGTTGTTGCCGCGGAAACTGAAACTGATATTGCTGACGCCGCCGGAGATCTTTGCTCCCGGGCATTGCTCCTTGATGATCCGAGTGGCTTCGATGAAGTTGATGGCGTAGTCGTTGTGCTCCTCCATGCCCGTGGCCACGGTCAGGATGTTGGGGTCAAAGATGATGTCCTCGGGAGGAAAGCCGACCTGGCTGGTCAGCAAATCGAACGCGCGTTTACAGATACGTACCTTGTCGTCGACTTCGACCGCCTGGCCTTCCTCGTCAAAAGCCATGACGACGGTGGCGGCGCCGTAGCGGCGGACCAGCCGGGCCCGCTCGAGAAACGTCTCTTCGCCATCCTTGAGACTGATCGAATTGACAATGGCTTTACCTTGCACAACACGCAAGCCGGCCTCGATCACTGACCATTTGGAACTGTCGATCATGATGGGCACGGCGCTGACATCCGATTCGGCAGCGATCAGTCGCAGGAATCGTGTCATGGCGGCTTCGCCATCCAGCAAGGCATCGTCCATGTTGACATCGATTACGGCGGCGCCACCCTCGACCTGATCCCGGGCGACTTCGATGGCCTCTTCGTATTGCTCTTCCCGGATCAGGCGGGCAAAGCGGCGGCTGCCGGTGACGTTGGTGCGTTCACCGATCATCAGGAAATTGGCATCGGGCCGCATGGTCAGCGGTCGAGTGCCGCTGAGCCGCGTCCACGGATCGACCTGATTGCGGCGATGCGGCGTCAGGCCGCGAACCCGCTCGGAAATGGCGGCGATATGGTCGGGCGTCGTGCCACAACAGCCACCCACGATATTGACCCAGCCGTTTTCGGCCCATTCGGCTACCTGATCGGCCATCGGCTCGGGCTGCAAATCGAACTGCCCCATTTCATTGGGCAAGCCGGCATTGGGATGGGCGCTGATGTAGGGCGTGGCGATTTTGGAAAGCTCTTCCAGATGTGCCCGCATGACGTCGGGACCCAGCGCACAATTCATGCCAACGGCCAGCATGGGAAAGTGCGATACGGAGTTCCAGAACGCTTCGACGACCTGACCGGATACAAACGTCGAGCCCGATTCGGCAAATGTGCCGGATACCATCACCGGTACCACGCGTCCGGTTTCATCCAGGTACCGCGCGATGGCGAACAGACAGGCTTTCAGGTTCAGCGTGTCGATAACGGTTTCGGGAAACAGGATATCGACGCCGCCTTCGACCAGGGCCGCCGCTTGTTGATAGTACGATTCCTCCATTTCCTCGAAGGTCACACCGCGCCACGCCGGATCGTCGACTTTGGTGCTGATCGCCGTTTGCTGGGTCGTGGGTCCGATGGAACCGGCCACGAATTTGGCAGGCTCTCCCGGATGCGATTGCTGATAACGGCGAACCGCTTCACGGGCGTTTGCCGCAGCTGCGATATTGATTTCCCGCATCAGCTGCTGCGGCAACTTGTATTCCGACATGCCAACGGGACTGGCGTTGAACGTGTTGGTTTCGATGATGTCCGCGCCGGCCTCGAGATACTGCAGATGGATGTCGACGATCTTTTCCGGGTGCGTAAGGCTGAGGATGTCGCCGAAATTGGTCAGTTGGACTCGGGTATCATGGTCGGCGAAACGATCGCTGCGCACGCCCGCTTCGTCCAGCTTGAGTCGCTGGGTCATAGTGCCCATGGCGCCGTCGAGCAGCAGAATCTCGTTTTCCAGGCGTTGCAGCAGCAAATCAGCGAGCTTGTCTTGTTCGGCAATGGACATGAATCAATCTGGCAGCGTGGGTGATAGCAGCGGGTAATGGGCGTTAACTGGTACGGGTCAGGTAATCTTTGAGCCCTGTTCAGGGCTCGCGGGCAGCCAGTCTGGCGTGCGTCGGCAATTGCGCTCATGCACGGCACAAAAACTAGTCGAATATTCGATTAACTTTATCGACCACAAACCACGATAACAATCTCTTTTGGCTGATTGCAGCCACTAGCCTCAACGGACGGGGTGTAGCATGGAAAACAAGCATCTGCCCAATACTATTGAAAGTCAAAAATCTGCGAGGTCAACCGCCGGCAAATCGGGCCAGCGAGCCCAATCCTGGCGGGTGGGCGACAAGATCGTCCGCGTCGACGCCGCTTCCATCGTCACGCCCGGCGACCCGCATCTGGAATCTGACCAGCTGCAGGACACTAATGATCAGGCGATTACCGCCTGGGCCGCCGGCTCGGGTACGATCGAGATGGGCATCGGTGATGTCGTGGAGAACAATGCCGCGCTGCAGGAGGCTGCCCGGGAAATCGCCGGCACCATTACCGATGTGCCGGTCCAAACCGGTCCGCTGAATATCAAGCCGGCCTGGGAAGTCGACTATTTTCCGTGGCCACGCATTGCCCGCCGTCTGTTGAGCACCCATCACGCCCTGTTTGACCAGATCGGCACGCAAATTCTGTCGGACCTGCAACCGACGCGCTCGCGGATTGGTATCTGCAGTACTTTTCCCCGTGAGGGCAAAACGACTCTGGCCATTTGCCTCGCTCGCTGGGCCGCCAATTCCGGCCGCCGCACATTGCTTATCGATGCCGATGTGGAACGGCCGCAGATGACCGCCATGACGGGACTGGAGTGCGCGCATGGCTGGCGCGAGATTCTGGAAATGGACATGCCCATATCCGAGACGATGATTCGCTCCGCGGAAAACGGCCTGACCTTCATTCCCAATCCACTGGGTACCAAACCGTATGTTCAGGAGAAAGTGCTGGCTGGCCTGGCCACCATCACGTTCCAGCTGAAGTACGAATTTGACGTCGTGATCATCGACCTCGGCAAGATCGACAACGTTTGTGCCCATGGTACTTCCGAGATGGATCTGGTTGATGCTACGCTGATTACCCGCGATCCTTCGCTAACGTCCGTCGGCCAGATGATGGACACGCGTCGGGTCCTGGATAACATTGGCATGAAGCGAACTTACGTGGCACAGAATTTTGCAAGGAGTCGGGTCGCGTAGTTTTCTGTCGCATCCCATTCCTGTCACCGCCAACCTGCGCTACCGATGTCGCCGCCACCACGCTCACGATCGGCCCATGTCGTGGCGGCGGCTCTGCTGATGATTTCACTGGCCGGCGGCGTAGCCTTGCGGATACAGGCCCTGTCTGAACCGGTCTGGCTGGACGAACTGCATACGGCGTGGTGCGTTAGCGAGTCCTTTGCCGATGTCATGCCACGCGCGACACAAGGTAATCAAAGTCCGCTGTTCTTCTGGATGCAGTATCCGGTGTTTCAGGGAATGGGCAGGAATGAACTGGCCCTGCGGATATTGCCCTTGCTGTTTTCTACCGGGCTGCTGGTCTCCATCGGCTGGATCGCCTGGCAACTGAGCGGCTCGTTGACGGGAGCCTGGCTGGCTCTGACGCTGGCCGCGATCGACGATGCCTTTTTGTTTTACGCTGTTGAGGCGCGACCTTATGGACTGGTCCAGCTGGTAACGGTGTGGCAGGTGTACCTGTGGATCCAGTTGCTGCAGGCGAAAGAGCGAAGCGGCTGGTCGAGTGCCGGATTCGTGGCTCTGACGGTGCTGCTCTTCTATTTGCACTTTACGACCGTGTTGTTGCTGGCGGTGCAGTTGGCAGTGACGCTGCTGGCGGTCTCCCGGAGATTCAGGCAACTCTCACCCGCCGCTAAGCGGACTTCGGCGAGCTCAGTCGAGCCGCGACCTCTCCCAGGCTTGGGAGAGGCGAAGAATTGGGTGCTCGTCTGGAGTGTTATCCTTGGCGGTTGCCTGCCGGGACTGATTAGCCTGTTTCGCATCGCCGAATATCGCGACGCATGGAAGTCGATGGTTGTGCCGAACCAGTACGGCTTGATGCTGCTGGCCCAGGCAATCGTTTATCTCGGCGCCGGTTTGCTGGCGGTGCTTTGCTTTCGACGAGTCCGTCTGGAAAATCGCCAACGATGGCTGACGGTATGCGCGTTGTTAGTTCTTGTCCTCTTTCCAACGATCGGTGCATATGCGGCAACGGTGTTCCAACTTGCTCCGCTGTCCAGTTACCGCTTCACCATTGCCAGCACCACGCTGTTGATCGTTCTGGCGGGCGTGTTTTGCGGATTGATTGACAGTCAACGGCGGCGCATCATCGTTGCCGGCGTCACAGTGTTGCTGGCGGTGGCGACCAATCCGCTGTTCGAACCGTGGCTGCGCAGCGGCGCGATGCCGGCGCAACGTAACGAAAACTGGCGCGACGCGGCAGTGACGATGCGAAATGACTTTGTACCGGTTGTCCTGTGTCCCAACCTCGTGGAAGACCGGCGGTTGGCCATAACCGGTGATCCGACGCTGTTGGAGTATTTCAGGTTTCCGCTGAACGGAGATTCTTGGTCGAGCGATCATGGGGGGCGAATTCAGGCCAGCCATGGATCTCGATACCATTCGACAGGCCGGCGGCTGCTGGCTGGTGGTGCGAGCTCACCACGACGTTGCCGAGGCCCTTTGTGATTACCTGGAGAGCCAGCTGGGTGGCGAACAAAACGTAATGGTTGAGCGGGTCATGGACGCACCGGTAAACCTGTTCCGTTTGCGTATTGGCCAGTGATTGAGGGTTGTCAGGCGCCGAACCAGCAAACACAAAGCGCCAGCAGTGTCGAACATCTGCTGGCGCTTGTCAATTTACAGGTTGCCGCAAGTCGGACGACTTATGGCAGGATGATATTAGTGACCTGTGACCAGCCGTTGTGGGAACCACTGTGGATTTCGGTGGCCACGCAGATGCTGTCGACATAATGGTTACGCATGCCGTAATCGCGGAACCAGTCGAAGAAAGGCTTCAGCCGGATGGGTCCCGTGTGACCCTGTCCATCGATTCGCACGGCCTTGAAGCGGCGACCGGATGCGATCGGTCCGATATGCAGTTCGTACAACGCACCGTCGATCACGCGCGTGCTGACGACCGGGTCCGCTGGACTGGGATTCCGGTAATCGCTGATGATGTAGTACTCGTCCATTTCGGTGTTCGTATTCCAGCGGCGAGTTTCGAAAACCCATCCGTATATCGACTCCTTGTAGTTGCGGCCACTGCCGCTATCGCTGAACGAGGCGTCGTAGTCGACGATCCAGTTGTACGGAACGTTGTCCGCGCGGACATTGTCATAATGTTTGCCGAGTCGACCCATGGCACCACCGGCGCCGTTGTTGCGGAACTCGAAACGGAACGCATCGGCGGCCGCGTTGTAGCGGGTTGTCACGTTGGGTCCGTTCCAGTTGTAACGTTGCCAGTTGCGCACATGCCGGCCGTTGGCGATGTTGCGTTTGGCCGCCGGCATCGTGCCACCGGTGACCGAACCCACCCACTGTGGATTGCCCCCGCCGCCAGATCCGCCGCCTGAATCCCCGCCCGAGTCGCCTCCGGAGCCCCCGGAACCACCGGAGTCCCCGGAACCGCCACCCGACCCGCCGCTGATGGCAGGAATTTGTATATCCTCCCAGCCTGTCGCGCCAGAGTGATTGCCATTGCCGCGACTGTACAGTTGGGTAAACAGGGCCACTTCCTGCAAATAGTCGTTGGTCATGCCGTGATCCCGAAACCAGTCCAGGAAGGAAGCTATTCGGACATAGGGCCGGCCAGGAATGTTGCTGCTGCGACGCACCGCCATGAACCGGAATCCGCTGCCAAATCCGTGCGTGCCCTTTCTCAGTTCGTAGGTGTGGCCATCGATGTTGCGCACCGAGACCACCTGGTCGGGCAAGGGTCCCTGATGTCCAACCACGACCGACCAGCTGTGTTTGACGCTGGAGCTCCCCCAACTGCCGTCTTTCGAGTACACCCAGCCGGAGACACCAGTCACCCAGGCATCGCTGCTGTCGTCGATTTGGGCCAGGCTGGCCGTGACGGCCGCGTTGCCGGGCACCGAGTCGACGCGCACGTTCTCGTAATAACGACCGACGCGGGCAATGGCGCTGCCGTTTCCGGAATACCAGAAGCGGGCGGAATCCAGCACGTCGTACCAGCGCAGAGTGATTCCGCCATCGAAATCCCTCCACACTTTGCGGAAGTAATCTCCCGAGGTGTTGGTACCGTTGTAAATGACACCGTTTTGTGCCTCTGCAACAACACAAGTCTGCAGAGTTATCGCAAGCATTAAAAACAAAAGCCGAAACTTCATGATTTACTCCATGGGTAATCGTGCGAACTTACTGCTTCGCTACACAACGAGTGTTGACGTACACGTTCCTCCGAAGGATTGACTCAGCGCACAATTAGTCGCTGGAGAATCGTTATCCATCCGCGAGGACACGAATCGAACTTGTGTTCAACGTGTCAGGGAAAAGGGCCGTTTCAGCTGCGCCAAAATCCTTGGCAACCGGCATCCGGTTGTACTGGCCATTGCGATCTCCGTTTCGAAAGCCGTTACGTCATGGCTGACCGGACCCCGCCGCGGGTCCGGACTGAAAGCAGTGGCCAGGGATTATAAGAATGGTTATCGGCAATGGTCCACAGGGAGGTCCCCCACATTGCCTTGCGGATTAAGTAATGCAGATTACGCCGCGCATTCGGACCTCACAAAAACCGGGTTAATCGGCAGCACAATTATTGAGAAAAAAATCGTTACAACGACCGATCACCAAAAACGATCACCCATGCATACCACCCGTGTTGACCGTGTTGACGGATGCGAGATTTTCGCGCTGGATCTGATTCGCAATTTTTCGCGCCAAGCGCGAATGGACCGGTAATGCGGGAGAAGCACTGGTCAAGGCGTTAGCCAATCAAACATGATTTCTAATAGACGCCCGTGCGACGTTCCCTGGAGGGCAGGATTTCCAGACACGTCGACCACCAGCCGGAAAGAATCGTCTCGATAAATTCTTCCGGCAAACCCTCGTCACGCATCTCCGCTGCCAGCCGCCGGTGATCGTAGTCCACAGGCACGAATTCCACACGCAGTTCATCATCGTCTTGCAGAATGGTGTACCAGACATTCGTTTGACCATCGTTTTCCGGTCGACCCAGCACGCCGACATTGACAAAGTCGCGATTGCCGGGCAACCGACGATGCCATTTGATGCCGGAGTGCGTGGCCACGATCGCATCGGCTCGGAACTCATCGCACAGGGACGCCAGGAAATGCGTGGACGTGGTCGATTCCCACAGAAACTCGTTTACCTTGCGGGGGCTGCCATGACACAGCAGCACACTGCGCCGGCCCAGTTGCAAGCGCCGTTGTTCGGGCAGCTCACGCAGGAACTTTCGGTTGTTGGCTGACGTATTGGCCAGCGTGTAGTCGTAGCTGATCTGCGCGAAGTGATTATCGCGCGGGTCGGTGTAGCCACATTGGCAATCGTCCAGCATGTTGCCAATGGAATTGTCATAGTTGCCCTGCAGGCACTGTACGTTGTGATCCGTCAACAACGGAAACACGCGATCGGGATGAGGCCCGAACGCTCCCAGATCACCCAGACAGAAAATTGCATCCACGTCGCGTTCAGCGATATCGGCCAGTGCCGCTTCCAGCGCCAGATAATTGCTGTACAGTCCGCCGAGACAGGCAATGCGCCGATACGCTGGCATTACGCTGGCCTTGCCGACAACGGTGTTTTGCTGGTGGCATTGGAACAAATGGCTCCGTACTGGTAACACGTTGCGCAGGCTCCGTGCCGCATGCGAAACGGGACCAGCGACTCCTGAAGCGACTGGCCCAGCAACGAGTCGGGCGACTCAATCAGGATCGGGCATACGTGAACGCCACGATCGGTCACGATGCGACTGGAATGGCAAATCAGTTGCGAAGCATCGTAATCCTGCATCATGGCCTGCGTCACTTGATCGTGAGGTTGGTAGCCGTGAGTTCGATCGGCCTGGGCGCCCATTTGCAATGTGGGCAGCAATTTCAGCCGCGGACGCGCATAGCCGCGGGACTGCAGCATCCGGGTGAACCTGCCCACGAAGTGCTGATCTTCGTTGATGTCCCAGGTACGTACCGCGGTGATGATTGGCAGGAATCCGTAATCCACCAGCTGCATGACTCCACGCATGGCCCGATCGAACGTACCGGCTCCGCGTATCGGATCGTTCTGTTCCGGGGAGAATCCATCGATGCTAACGCGAAACTCCAGCGAATATATGGATGCCTGTTCGGCATTCCGCAAACGTTCCAGCCAATCGGGCTTGAATACCGTGCCATTGGTCAGCACCGTGGCGGGTCCGTAATTCAGCGTTTCCACGAGTATGCCCGTCATCTCGGGATTGATAAACGGCTCGCCGCCGGTGAAATAATATTCCCTGGTGCCCAGTGCGATCGATTCCAGCAGCCGCTGGCGGACTTGTTGCAGCGTCAGAAAGCCAAACGACAGGTTTTTGGGATGGCAACTGATAAAGCAATGGTGACAAGCGAGGTTGCAGCGTGTGCCGGCGACCTGAAACCACAACTGGTCGAGATGATTGATGTCGATCGAGGGGATGGAACTGGCAGCGTCGTTAATGACTGGCACCGTCGGCAGCAGGGAATTGCATCGTCGCGTAAACGTCAAGTGAATCGCGGTCAGCGACAATTTTAAAGACATCACGGATTTGTTGCAGTCCGGTGGCGAACAGGAAACGCGGATCCCTGCCATATGTCTTGGAACCGAGTACAAAAAAGTCTGGTTCTGTAGTTAACAAAGCATCAGG